>JAUZOU010000108.1 GCA_030706285.1 Bacteroidota bacterium | reverse complement strand
TGTGCCGGAAGGTCTTCAAATTGTGGATGTTTTTCCGCAGGAATTCATGCTGGATGGCAAGATCGATGTAAATCCGGTCGGAACGATGCCGGAATTGGTCGAAGCGCATTATAAAATTGCGGTTTGTCAACCGTTCATTTTCAAGAATCTGGATGCTTGTTTTGAATCGCTGGGCATTGCGTTTGAACCGGTTTTAGGACCACTGGCGACAGCTGAAGCCGTATTGAAGTCAGAAGAGATGGCGAAAGGTGTTGTCGTGATCAATTTTGGGGCACAGACCACTTCGGTTTGCGTTTATAAAGGCAATATCGTCCGTTATATTTCCATCTTGCCTTTTGGCGGAGATAATATTACAAAAGACCTTGAATACCTCAATATTGAGGAAGGTGAGGCTGAAAAATATAAGATTGAAAGCGGCTCTGCCGTCCATTTGGAAGACGTGGCAGACGACGAAGAGGAAGTCAATGAGTTGGATAAGCTCAGTACGTTCGATAAGGAAGCCAATGAAATCATCGTGGCCAGGGCCGAAGAGATCGTCGAGAATATTTATGCTCAGATTCGCTATGCAGGGATCGAACCTCAAAAGCTGACGGAAGGCATCATCATGACAGGTGGAACCTCTGATCTGTCCGGTTTGAGCGAACTGCTTTCCAAGAAGACGGGCATGGCAGTCAGGAAAGCCAGTCCCGGCCAGCAACTGGTCAATCTGACCGGAATCGATATGAACCAGGAAGATGCGTTGTGTCTGGGATTGCTCATGTTGGGCAAGGCTGATTGCTGCATTGAATGGAAACAAAAGCCTGAACCGGAAAAGATCGTTCAGGAACCGGTTATTGAAGGGTTCGAACCAGAAGCCAAGAAAGAAGTGGTTAAAACCAAGAATCCGCCTAAGCCAAAGGAAAAACGGAAAAACCCGATCGGTGGTTTCTGGAACAAGCTGTTTGACGATGAAGATATTTAGAACAAATCAAAACGAAATACAATGAATGAGATTTTGGACTTTGACTATCCATCTTCCATGTCGGCTATCATTAAGGTGATAGGCGTTGGCGGAGGCGGAGGAAATGCCGTGACTCACATGTACAAGGAAGGCATTCGTGACGTAACATTTATGTTGTGTAACACGGACAATCAAGCCTTGATTCATTCGCCGATCCCTGAACGGCTGCAGCTTGGCCGTAATACAACAGGTGGACTTGGCGCAGGAAATGACCCGAAAACAGCCAGAGAAGCAGCTCAGGAAAGCCGCGAAGACATCAAGAAGGCCTTGAGCGATGAAACGCGCATGGTCTTTATTACGGCCGGAATGGGTGGTGGTACCGGGACCGGTGCTGCGCCCATCATAGCCCAGGTGGCCAAAGATATGGATATCCTGACGGTAGGCATCGTTACGATCCCGTTCAAATGGGAGGGTGATCCCAAGATCAACCAGGCTCTTGACGGAGTCGAGGAAATGAGCAAATACGTGGATGCCTTGCTGGTTATTAACAACGAACAATTGAGCAATATCTACCCTGACCTGACTGTGATGAACGGTTTCCGCAAGGCCGATGATACGTTGACCGTTGCTGCCAAAAGTATTGCCGAGATCATTACCGTTCCCGGCTACATCAATCTTGACTTTGCCGATGTACGGACAGTGATGAAAGACGGTGGGGTCGCCATCATGAGTACCGGTTTCGGACAAGGAGAAAAGCGGCTGAAGGATGCCTTGAATAGTGCACTGAATTCTCCGTTACTCAATAATAACGATGTGTTCAGTGCCAAGAAAGTACTCTTCAATATTTCCTGCAGTACCGACCATGAACTGATGATGAACGAGATGAGCGATATCAATGAGTTTATGCAAAAATTCAATCCGCTCATTGAAGTCATTTGGGGAATTACTTTTGATGAATCGCTCGAAGATCAACTGAAAGTAACGCTGCTTGCCACCGGATTTGATCTTCAGAATGTACCTCAGATTGCTGACCGGATCAGCCAACTGTCCGAGGATGAGTTGTTGCAGCAGGAAGAATTGCGTCGTAAACGGGAAATCCGGAAACAAAAATATTATCCTGAACACAAAGGTAAAAACAGGTACAAGAAGTATTCTGCTTTCATTCTTACGACCGATTTGATGGACAATGAGGCGATTATTGAAAAACTGGATAAGGAGCCTGCATTTAAGCGCGATTCCCATTTTTTGGAATCAATCAATAATGCCTGACGCCTGCCGGGCTGATGATATATCCGGCGAAAACCTGATTGTTCATCAACGATTCAGATAAGTTAAACGGATGGCCAAAGGAACGGCTTTGCCAGACAATGTATCCAAACCGGTGTTACGAATGGCAAACGGCGTACATAGGCCATCAGTAAACATAGTATCAAATGAAATTGACAGAACAAATAGACGCGGACTTGAAAGCCGCCATGTTAGCCAGAGATGAAGTTAGAAAACTGACCATCAGAGGTATCAAAAAAGACATCATTGAAGCAAGGACTGCTCCCGGATCGAATGGAGAAGTCAGTGACGCTGACGTGCTGAAAATCGTTGCCAGAATGTTGAAGCAACGGAAAGATTCGGCCGCTATCTATATTGAGCAGGGAAGACCGGATTTGGCTGAAAATGAACTGGCCGAAGCCGGAGTCTTGGAAGAATACATGCCCAAACAACTTTCTGAGGAAGAACTGGTGGCAGCCATCAAGGCCATCATCGCCCAGACCGGCGCTCAGGGACCTAAAGATATGGGAAAAGTGATGGGTGTCGCCACCAAACAACTGGCAGGTAAAGTGGAAGGCAAAGTCTTGTCCCAGGCTGTAAAGCAGCTGCTAAATGCCTGATTGAGAGAATTGATTATCTCACCCTGGTGCCGCCGCCTCCGAAGATCGCGTCGGCACGGGTGATGATGACTTCTTTTACGCCAGCCTGGATGGCCTCAAAGGCATTCTCCAGCTTGGGAATCATTCCTCCCTGTATCACGCCATCAGAGACATACGCTTTAAACGTTTCGTACGATAATTCAGGAATGACACTTTCATCGTCATTCTCGTCAGAGAGTACGCCCTTTTTCTCGAAGCAATATATCAATGTGACATCGAAGCGTTTTGCCATTGCTTTGGCTGCCTCTCCGGCGATTGTGTCAGCATTGGTGTTCAGTAGATTTCCTTTCTTGTCGTGGGTCAAAGGTGCCAGAATTGGCACGACTCCTTGTCCGATCAGGTTTGCCAAAATGTCTGACTGCACCTCCTTGACATCACCGACAAACCCATAATCAACTTCAGCGACAGGCCGTTTTTCCGAACGCATATAGTTCAGATCGGCACCTGTGAGCCCGAGTGCATTCAGTCCGAGCGCTTGCAGTTTCGCCACAATTGTTTTATTGACAAGTCCGCCATAGACCATGGTGACCACTTTCAGCATTTCTGCATCGGTGATTCGCCTGCCGTTTACCAGATTGCTTTCTATTCCAAGACGTGTTGCCAGCTGAGTCGCTGTCCGGCCACCGCCATGAACCAATACTTTATGACCAATGATCTGTGCAAATTGACGTAACAAGTTATCTAGCGATTCAGGCGTTTCTACGACTTTACCGCCGACTTTGATGATGGTCAGTTGATTCATGGGCGCTTATTCTGCGAGGATTTTCTTCTTTTCGATATTGAATTCTTCTTGCGTCAGGACATTGGTGTCAAGCAGTTTTTTAAGCTCAATGAGCTGTTCGAATTTTGATTCATCCAGCCCTTTTGACTCACCAGGTGCTTTACTGCCTGCCGGCACAAGTCTATTTGTTGTCAAGGAAGTCATCTCATAGGTGTGTATCGGTTTGTAATCCATGATCCACAACAACGGAACCGGGAAAAAGAAACATGAGCCGATTAAAGCACCCACATTGAGGTCTTCATTTCTGGTCAGTGTGAAATCCAAGTCTTTATAACCATCCATGACCAGTTTAAAGTTGGTCCGGCTATTTATGATCTTGGTATCATAATGCTCGTAAGGGGTTACACCGACAGGCTCGCCGTTCATGTAAACTTTGGCACCTGAAGGAACGGACCTGATCAGGGTGGTGCTCCCGCACCCAGTCAACAAGGTGCTTATCAAACAAAGGACAACCAACGCAACGAAGGCATAACGATGTTTCTGCTTCATAATTCTATGGAAGTTTGTGTCGTTGTAAAAAAACGGGTCTCCGGCTCGATTTCTTACAATTTTTTCTGACTGTCTTTATCTCTGATTTCTACCCGGCGGATTTTCCCGCTGATGGTTTTAGGAAGCTCGTCTACAAATTCAATGATTCGCGGATATTTGTAGGGAGCCGTCACTTTCTTGACGTGGTTCTGCAGTTCCTTGACCAGGTCGTCACCGGCCTTATCTTTGTATTCTTTGGATAAAATGACTGTTGCCTTGACCACTTGACCGCGGATCTCATCAGGAACGGCCGTGATGGCGCATTCAACGACAGCCGGGTGTGTCATCAAGGCGCTTTCTACTTCGAACGGTCCGATGCGGTAGCCGGAACTCTTGATGACATCATCGGCACGTCCAACAAACCAGAAGTAACCGTCTTCATCTCTCCAGGCAAGATCTCCTGTATAGTAGACGCCATCGTGATAGGCTTCTTTGGTCAGTTCCTCATTGCGGTAGTATCCTTTAAACAAACCGACAGGATAACCTTTCGTTGTTCGGATAACAATCTGACCATGTTCGCCGACTTCAGCGGAACGTCCGTCAGGTGTCATCAGATCGACATCGTATTGAGGACTTGGCAGTCCCATGGAACCTGGTTTCGGTTCGATCCAGGGAGAAGTCAGCACGGTTACGGTTGTTTCGCTTTGACCGTATCCTTCATGTAGCTTAATGCCGGTCTGTTTATAGAATTGGTTGTAAACTTCCGGATTAAGCGCTTCTCCGGCAATCGTGCACCATTCCAGGTGAGATAAATCGTAGTTGGACAGATCTTCCCGGATGAGGAACCTGAAAATAGTAGGAGGTGCGCAGAGTGAGGTGACCTTGTACTTCTCAATCATTTTCAGGATATCAGCCGGCACGAACTTTTCGTGGTCATAGACAAATACCGCAGCACCGGCTAACCACTGGCCATACAATTTACCCCAGACGGCTTTTAGCCATCCGGTATCGGCAATCGTCAGGTGAAGGCTTTTTTCATGGAGGTTATGCCAAAAACAGGCCGTCTGAATGTGTCCCAGCGGATAGATGGAATCCAGTATGACCATTTTAGGATCACCTGTCGTTCCGGAAGTAAAGCTGACGATGAGCGGATCATCATTGTTTGTCTGAAAACCGGGGCGTTTGAACGGTTTCGCGGTTCTGATGCCTTCGTGAAAATCTTTCCAGCCTTCAGGAATGACCGGTCCGACGGAAATCAGATGCTTGATGGTTGGTGAATCAGGTAGGGCATCGTTGATGTGCTTCGTGATGATGTCATCACCGACGGCAACGATGGCTTTGATACTGGCTGCGTTGTTGCGGTAGACAATATCTTTCTTGGTAAGAAGGTGGGTCGCCGGAATGGTGACAGCGCCGATCTTGTGCAGCGCGATAATGGTAAACCAAAATTCCGCACGCCGTTTCAGAATGGCCATGACCATATCGCCTCTTCCAATACCAAGGGATTGAAACCAGGAGGCTGTCTGATCCGTATATCTCTTAATGTCGGCAAATGTGTAATGACGGCATTCGCCCAGATCGTTTGTCCAGAGCAAGGCTAATTTGTCCGGTTCTTTTGCTGCCCACTCGTCTACCACATCATAGGCAAAATTGAAATGCTCTGGAATAATTAATTCAAAGTTGTTTTTGAAGTCCTCATAGTCACTAAACTGAGTCTTCTTTAAATATTTCTCAATCATAATTTTCGGATAAGAAGTCAATTAGTCAATTGATTGTATTAAAGGATGATGGCCAGAAAGCGGACCTTCTTTTCATTGAGCGCTTTCATGCCATGTTTTTTAGATGAATCAAAATAGATACTGTCACCTTCATTGAGTACCAACTCTTTTCCGTTGATACTCAGCAATAAGGTTCCTTCCAGCACATAATTAAATTCTTGTCCTTCATGAGTATTCAGATGTATGGGTTCATCTTCAGGTTTAGGCTCCACCGTTACGATGAAAGGATCTCCTTTCCGGTGGACAAAGCCAGCTGCCAACGACTGATATTTGTACGCTTTGGAACGTTCCATCACTGTCCCCAAGCCGGCACGGGTAAGGGAATAACTGGTGACAGTAGGTTCTTCTCCAAACAACAGCGCTGTCATTTCTGTACCGCAATGTTTTGAAACAGCCTGGAGTACAGCAACAGGTATGTCCAGTTTGCCGCTTTCATAGTCAAGATACTCTTCCTCGGAGATATTGCAGGCCGTTGCCATTTCGGCTGGCTCAATCCCTAACGCGTCCCGTAATCCGAAGAGACGTTTGGCGATTTCCCTGATTTGTTCGTTCATAGCTGATGAGTATTGAGAAACGTGTGGTGTTTAAATCACTTAATATGCTACAAAAATACACTTTTCTATCTGATAAATGACGTATTTTTGTCAGAATAACCGCATCAAACAACTCAGAAAAATAACATTCATGAAGGTCTTACTCACTTACGCCATTGAAGCAGAAAAAGGAGCGATAACGATGCCTGATCACAACGTAACGCTTTGCTGTACCGGCATTGGAAAAGTTCAGTCGGCGCTGGCTGTCAGTGAGGCGATTATGACTGAACGACCGGATCTGGTGCTGAATATTGGCTCTTGTGGCTCTGTCCGTCATCCCATTGGGGACATTCTTCTTTGTGCCCGTTTCATGGATAGGGATCTGCAAAAGGTGGCGATCCCGGAAATTCCTTATGAACTGGATTTTTTTGAGGAAATCCGGGAGGCCGGATTATTGCCTGGTTATAACTTGCATCATACGGTGAGTACCGGTGATTCGTTTGTTGTTCATACAGATGATTTGGCTGACGAGGCGGATGTGGTTGATATGGAAACATTTGCCATCGCGTGTGCCTGCAAACGGTACAACGTTCCATTTCTTTCGGTAAAATATGTGACCGATATCGTCGGACAGAATTCAGTCCGGAGTTGGGCTGAAAAGTTGTCAGATGCCTGTAACGGACTGGCCGCTTTCATCGGAACGATCCGGTTGAAGGCTTGATCCTTTTCATCGGAATGATCAGGTTGCAGTCCTGATTGCTTTCAGGCAATCCAGCCCAGCAGGTGTTGTACGTAGAGTAACACCAATGATAGCGGTAACGTGATCAAGGTCACGATGATGCCACTGATAAAGAATTCAATGACACCGATTTTGACACCTCCTTTTTCGGCCGACTCGATGACGATGAGATTGGCCATGGCACCGATTATTGTTGCATTACCGGCCAATGTGGAAGCGGAAGCCAATCCAAGCCAAAGCATGCTGCTTCCGGCCGTTTTCAGGAAAGGCAGCATCAGTACAGCAAACGGAACATTGCTGACCACCTGTGACAGCACCAGTGAAAGGCCGTGTATAAAAGCCAGCCCTTTTAAATCGTCCGTGAAGACATTCCCCTGTATCAGGCTGTTCAACAATCCGGACTTTTCAATGCCGGAAACGACGATGAACAAGGAGGCAAAAAACAGCAACAGCACCCAATCTACCTGATGTATGATGTCAGAAGGTTTGGCTTTGCCTAGCAACAGAATGAGAGCGGAACCGGTCAGGGCGATGAGCGGAATTGACAACCCGAACTGCTTGCCCAGGAAAAAGCCGATGACCACCAACAGAAACACCGAACCGGAACGCACAATGTTGACCGGTTTAGCCGTTTCCTGTTCGGAAAACACCAATATCTCTTTATTGTTGAATGCTTTCCGGTAGAGCAACCGGATGACTCCAACAATCAGCAGCATCCCTGTCAACGAAACAGGCAACAACCGAAGCATAAAAGTTGAATAAGGAATACCGGAGGACATGCCGATAAGCATGTTTTGCGGATTGCCTGTCATGGTCATGGCGCTGCCGACATTCGAAGACAGAATCTCTGCAATCAGGTAAGGCACCGGATTTAATTTGGAAGAACGGCAAATTCGAATAATGACTGGCGTAAACATCAGAACCACCGCGTCATTTACCAGAAACGCGCTGGACAGACCGGTCATCAGTACGATCAGGCAGAGCAGCCTGAATCTGGTTTTGGAATAGGCAATCGTTTTTCTGGCGATTAAGGTGAAAAAACCGTCCAGCTGCAACGTCGCGATGATGATCATCATGCCGAGCAATAGAAAAATGGTGTTGGTATCGATAGCTGCCACCGCTTCGCCGGGTGTCAGCACGCCGAACAGTACCATGGCGATAGCCCCACAGAAGGCTGCGGATGGCCTGTCGATGTTGACGCCAGGTAACCGGGTAAAAATGATGCCCAGGTAGGTGAGGCAAAAAATGATCAGCGCAATGAGTTGACTGTTCTCCATTTGAGACTATTCCCAAATTTTATATTCCAGTACTTTGTCTATGGATAACGCTTCAAACCGGAGGTAATAAGCGGCCGTATCGGCTAACGCCTGAAGTGGAATCATGCCGATCAGTTCACTGTTGGCAATTTCAACACCATATCTGCCGGCTTCCATTCGTACCATTTCAAATACCTGATAGAGACTTGTCCGGCTGAAATCGGTCAGATTGATGGATACCTGCACCATGGATTGGGAAGTCAGGGCTACGCCCAAGGCTTTGCAGTACCTTAGCCCTCCGCTGGAATGCCGTATTCGTTTGGCAATGGCTTTGGCTATATCCAACCGGTCCGTGTGCAGGTTAATATTGTAGGCAATCAGGAAATG
>JAUZOU010000107.1 GCA_030706285.1 Bacteroidota bacterium | reverse complement strand
TAAATAGTACATGACTCTCGAAATATAAGATGTTAACCTGTGAAGGCGAGATGCTCGAAGATGGAAGAGCTGTTTCTAACTCTAATAAGATTCTAGTTGAATCAAACAAATTGGTTGCTGAATCAAATTTAAGATTAATCGCAGAATAGGATTTTTGAACAGTTTACAAGATGTGTCGCTCAAATGGCTGACGAAGGGATGTAGAAAGTCGGTTAGGCATTAGTGGTAGAGTGGTTGTCATTAAGTATGTTCCGATAAATAATTATAAGAATAAATCGATGTAATTATTAAGTAACATGAAAAAGACTCTCTATTTATTATGTATCATGTTCGCTGTGCTTTCCTGCACAAACGATGAAGAACCGTTACGCTTATGCAAAAGTGAGATATCAATTCCTTATTGTGAAATCTTTGATTTAAAAGCTAATAAGGATTGCATATGGTCAACGGATAACAGTTGGGTTGCATCTGTTTACGATGGTCGCGTTTATTCATTACATCTAGGCACGGCTAACATAACGGCTGAACATGACGGAGAAAAAGTTTCATGCAAGGTTACAGTTACCCCTGTATCGAATTTATACCAGGATCCTATTCTTGACTTTGGTAAAACAGCAACAGAAATCAAGACTAAAGAAACGAATAAGCTGATTGAAGACCATTCTTCAGAAACTCCTGATTTTTATATAGAATATGGAAGTACAGATAAAAAGATCGCACGAATACTATATATTTTTAAGAATGAAAAATTGATTATATCAAGGATTGATTTTTATAAGACATACGTAGGATCTCAAGAGATATTTGATCATCTATTAGAGAGATGTGAGTTTATCTATATTTATAATGATGGAGAATGGTTTGCTGGCGGTGGATTATACGCATGCATCCGAAATTCGTCATTGTATTTCAAGTTATATTATTCAAATACACAAGAAAACATATTAATATTAAATTATTAAGATACTACTACTCCATTCCGACAAATCAAACTCATAATAATGCCTGGAGGCATTTTAATAGCTTCCGGATTTTCTGACTCTTCGAATGATTCAGGTACCAAGACAAACCTTCCGGTGAAGGAGGTATTTTTTAAAATGGGAATCATTTAATAAACTCTTCTGGACGATCGTTGATTGGGAAGGTTCCTATGAGGCTCCTGATACATTCCAACGTAAATCAGTCTGCAGACGTCATAGCTGAAAATAATCTAACCGTTTTATCACAGAGCAAGGGCATAATTGTTTATTAAATTGTATAGCTAATACTTTAATATTATAAACAAAAGCAACTATGAAAACAAGGAGAATCGTTTTTCTGATTGTTTTTACCCTTCTTAAGGGTCTTGATTTACAAGCTCAGGATGTTGCAGTAACCCTGCATGTCGCAACTGCCGGTACATTAAGTACGTTGATTGATTCAAACCAGAAGAATCAAATTACAAAGTTAACGCTGACTGGTAATTTGAATGGAGACGACATTCGTTATATTCGTGAAATGGCTGGATGTGATGTGCATGGACAGCCCATACCAGGAAAACTTTCTGTACTTGAACTATCCGGAGCAAACATTGTAAGTGGCGGTGGTTATTATTTCTATTATAATGTTTATTCAAGATCATATTACACCGCAGCCGATACAATTTCACAATTAATGTTTTTTGGTTGCCCAGGTTTGACCTCAATAGCCCTTCCGAATAGTGTTACAGCTATTGTAGGTTCGGCATTTTATAATTGTACTGGATTAACTTCAATAGCTATATCCAGTAGTGCGATATCTATTGGAAGTTTGGCTTTTCAAGGTTGTTCAGGATTAACTTCAATAACCATTCCAAGCAGCGTGACTTCTATTGAAAATTTGGCATTTGATCATTGTACAAGATTAACAGAATTAAATGTAGATAGTAGTAATTCCCAATACTCATCATTCGATGGAGTACTATTCAACAAAGATAGGACGTCACTTATTCTATGTCCAGAAGGGAAATCCTCACTATACACAATACCTAGTAGTGTTACCTCCATAGGACAGGGTGCATTTATGGGTTGTGGAGGCTTGACTTCTATAACTATACCTAGTAGTGTGAACTCTATTGAAAGTCTTGCATTTTGTGGTTGTACACGCTTAACCTCGATAGCCCTACCTAGCAGTGTGACCTCAATAATGCCCTATACATTTTGGGCTTCAGGCTTGACCTCAATAACCATTCCAAAAAACGTGACCTCAATAGGAGGCAATGCTTTTTATTGTTGTTCAAGACTGACCGAAATCCATTGTCAAGCATTGATACCACCTATCGCGGATGTTTCTACTTTCTTATCAGTCTATACCACGTGCATATTATTTGTTCCAAAGGGGACCTTTAAAAAATATTACCTAACAAAATATTGGGGTAATTTTTATAATATCATGGAAGAAGATGGTACCCCTGTCAATGAAATACGGACCAATAATATCAGTGTTTTTACAGAACAGAATGAGATCATTGTGAAAGGGGCCAATGTAGGAGAAACGATCTTTGTTTATACCATAAACGGTACTTTACTGAAAACAATCAAAGCAACCAATGAGGTTAGAATCAATGTCCCATCCAATCAACTTTATCTTGTTAAAACAGCGGGGAAAGCCTTCAAAGTTTCCTTATAATAAAAAACAGAACGCTAACGTCCGGCTAAATCTCACAGACATTTAGCCGGTTAGTTGTATCCAAACTTGTTAGATTGTCCTTTATATAGATAAAACACGTTGATTGTTTTATTCCACCATCTTCCTGAATGCTTCCGGAATCGGGGTTTCAAATGAATGAAGCTCTTTGGTAACCGGATGAGTGAAAGACAAGACATGAGCGTGCAAGGCAAGCCGTTTGAGTTTGGAGGGATGGCCGCCGTATTTCAGGTCTCCGACAAGTGGGAAACCGATGCTGTTCAGCTGGACACGAATCTGGTTTTTCCGGCCGGTTTCAAGTTCAAGTTCCAGTAAACTGTATTGATCGTTGCTCTTCAGTACGTGATAGTTTGTGACGGCCACCTGACCATCTTCGGGATTCGGGCTGGAATAGACGATCAATGCCCTGCTTTCCCATAAATAGGATTTGATGGTTCCTTTTCCGCTGCCGTCACCAGTTTCAAGTTTTCCTTCAACAACGGCTACATATCTGCGCTGATTGACAGCAAACCGCCAATTGTGTTGCATCAGGAACTGCACTTCTTCGTTTTTTGCAAACAGCATCAGGCCGGATGTCTCACGGTCCAACCGGTGAACCACAAAAATTTTATTACCTGGATGCTGCTTCTTGACATACTCGCTCAGCATACTGTAAGCTGTCTTAACAGGCTCCTTCTGAGTGGCAATCGATAACAAACCGGCAGCTTTTTCTACCACAATCAGATCGCGATCTTCGTAGACAATTTTCAACAACGGAGAATTCAACGTTGTTTTGCCCTTTTCCCAGTGAATAGAGACCTCATCACCAACTTTAAGTTGATAGTCAAATTGCTTAATCACCCGGTTTTTGATGGTGATTTGCTGATGTGCCAGCAACGATTTGACGGTCGTCCTGCTCTGATCTTTCAATGATGCGATCAGAAAGTCCAGCAATTGGCAGTTCTCCGTAACAGTCAGGATACTGTCGGAGCGCTTCTTAACAGGTGTGCCTGCCACATCGGCTTTCTTTTCAGGCTTTCCATTTCTTTTGGCCGGACTCCTCTCCGCTTTTTTCTTTTCAAAAGCCGGTGTGGGTTTTCGCTCAGCATTGGCCGGTTTGGTTCCTGAAGTAAAGCTACGTTTGTCTTTGTATTGAGATCTGGATGGCATGCGTTTAAATTTTTTACAAAGATACGGTTTTATAACGACACCAAAAGCAGCTGATTTCGTATCTTCGCTAATCTGATTCGAAATCAGCTTAAAAAAAGCCTCCGTTTACAAAAACACTGATCATGAACAATATACTCGCAAAATTCGTATCCAGGGATCTTCAACTTCCTCACGAAGGGGTCAAAAACACCCTGCAATTATTGGAAGAAGAGGCCACCATTCCATTTATCAGCCGGTACCGGAAAGAGAAAACCGGGGGACTGAACGAAGTCCAGATTGAGAACATCTCAGACCTGTATACCAAATACACGGATATTGACAAGCGCAAAGAAAGCATCATCAACAGCCTGACCGAGCAGAATAAGCTCACGGACGAGCTCCTGCTGCGCATCCGGGACTGCTGGAACATGACAGAGCTGGAAGATATTTACCTGCCCTACAAGCCAAAAAGGCATACCCGTGCGGAAATAGCCAGGGAAAAAGGGTTGGAACCGCTGGCCAAAATGATCATGAAGCAAAATCTGGCTGATGTGGAAGGCCCTGCCCGCTCCTTCCTTAAAAACGGCATCGAAACCATCGAAGAAGCGTTGAAAGGAGCCCGTGACATCATCGCCGAATGGGTCAATGAAAACGAACGGGCCCGGAAGACTGTCCGTTACCAGTTCCGCCGGAATGCGATGATTACCTCCACGGTCATTAAAGGAAAAGAACCCGAGGCCATTAAATATGCCGACTATTTCGACTTTTCAAAACCGCTCAGGCATTGTTCCTCGCACCAGTACCTGGCCATCACCCGGGGCGAACGGGAAGGGTTCCTTCGCGTCAACATCACTCCGGACGAAGAGGACTGCCTGAAAGAACTTTACGGTCTATTCGTAAAAGGAAATCTTTCAAGCTCGGCCGAAGTCCGGGAGGCTGTCAAAGATGCCTACAAGCGTCTGTTAAAGCCCTCTGTCGAAACCGAATATGCCGCCATGACCAAAGAGAAATCGGACGATGAAGCCATCCGGATATTTACGGGTAATCTGCGCCAGTTATTATTGGCGCCTCCTCTCGGACAAAAACGGGTGTTGGGCATCGATCCCGGTTACCGGACCGGTTGTAAATTGGTCTGCCTGGACGCTCAAGGTAAATTGCTGCACAATGAAACGATCTATCCGCATGCACCACAACACGAAACCAGCCTCTCAGCCAAAAAACTCACTCACCTGGTAGAAGCCTACGATATCCAGGCTATCGCCATTGGCAACGGTACGGCTTCCAGAGAAACGGAAGAGTTTGTTACAGGGCTCCGGTACGACCGTAACATTCAGGTATTTGTCGTCAGCGAAAATGGCGCCTCTATCTATTCGGCCTCCAAGACTGCCAGAGAAGAATTCCCCGAATACGATGTGACCGTCCGCGGCTCTGTTTCCATTGGCCGTCGTCTGATGGACCCGTTGGCCGAATTGGTCAAAATAGAGCCAAAATCGATCGGCGTCGGCCAGTACCAACACGATGTGGATGCCGGCAAGCTGAAGAAATCGCTCGATCAGACCGTTGTCAATTGTGTCAATCAAGTCGGCGTTAACCTGAACACGGCCAGCAAATATCTGCTGATGTACGTCTCCGGTCTCAATACGGCTATGGCTCAAAACATCGTCGATTACCGGGATTCAAACGGCCCGTTCGAAGGCCGCGATACGCTGCTCAAAGTACCGCGTATCGGTCCGAAAGCCTATGAACAAGCTGCCGGCTTCCTCCGGATTCCAACCGGCGGAAATCCGTTGGATAATACGGCTGTCCACCCTGAACGTTATGCGTTGGTTGAAAAAATGGCTTCAGATCTTCATTGTTCCGTCAAGGAGTTGATTGAAAAAAAAGAATTGAGACAATCCATCCGCATAGAAGACTACCTGTCGGACAGTGTCGGTCTCCCGACTCTAAAAGATATTATGGAAGAGCTAGACAAACCCGGTCGTGATCCCCGGAATACCATTGAGGTATTTGAATTTGACAAGAACATCCGGAAAATCGAAGATCTCAAAACCGGCCTGGTCCTGAACGGCATTGTATCGAACATCACGGCATTCGGCTGTTTTGTCGATATCGGCATCAAGGAAAACGGATTGGTTCACCTTTCTGAAATGGCCGACCGGTACATCAAAGATCCTTCTGAAGTGGTTTCCATCCATCAGCACATTCAGGTGAAAGTCATCGGCATCGATCTGAGCCGCAAACGCATTCAGCTGTCAATGAAGTTGTAACGTCTCGTTAACCGGTTGTAGGATTCCTCTACCCTCGCCTTTTCTTCAAATTCATGAAAAAAACGGGTTGAAAATTTTTATGTTCGCACGTAAAACCGTACTTTTGCACCCGTTCTGCAAAACAGAATGACTCCGTAGCTCAGTTGGTAGAGCAAATGACTCTTAATCATTGGGTCGAGGGTTCGAGCCCCTCCGGGGTCACAAAACGTTAAAATCGGCTAAATTTCTAAGTAATTCAATGCTTGAAATTTAGCCGATTTTTTATTTGATAATCAGCAACATAGCGGTTTAAGCACGGCTGTAATGGCCAGTAATAGAATGTAAAAATATGTAGCGAAATGTAATCAGGTTGTGCAACTTTTGCTAACTTGCACAACGGATTCGAAAAGTTGCACAACGGAGCCTTAAACTTGCACAACCATGGAACTTCTATTTTATACAAGAACAAAAAAGGACAACACTAAATTACGCATCCGGTTAGTTGATGGCAGAGATACTATTTGCTATGCAAAGTCAAATATTTGGCTAAAGGTAACCTGGTGGGATCAGAAAAAAGAGAAAACAAAGCTCCTTACCCCAATTGATGAAAGTGAAAGAATAGATAGTGCCGTGGAAGAGCTTCGGAACAGAATTGTAAAAGCTTACACAAAAGATGTCGGCCATATCATTCTTAATAGCGCATGGCTTGATAGCGTTGTTAATCCTCCTATTGAATTGGAAGAGATAAAGCAAAAACAGACAAAAACGTTCTTTGAATTGTGGGATGAGTTTATTGCCTATAAAAGGGATATTTCAGCAGGAAGGAAAAGAGCTTATCATTGTTTGCGATTGAAACTGGAACGATATTCAGCAATATATGGAGATCTTACAACAGATCTTGATGCCAGCACACTGATAAAGATTGAGGATTTTATCAAGAATGAGGTTGACTTAGTGGCCTTATATCCAAATATCTATAAATCATATAATGAAACAATTGTAAGACGTGGGCAGAACTACGCAAATGACAATATGAAAAAAATCAAAACATTAGTGTTTTGGATGATCGAGAACGGATATACTATAGTCAATGCCTTTAAAAAAAATCAGTTTAAAATTGAGAGAGATAAATACGCCGATCCTATTGCACTTAACGAGGATGAGCTTGACTTGATATACAATGCCATACTTCCATCATATTTACAGAAAGTACGAGATATGTTCTTGCTTCATTGCTATATCGGTGCTAGAGTTGAAGACTTTGTTGAACTTAAACGAGACAATGTAGATAAAGACGGCATTCTAATGTACATTGCCAGCAAAGGAATTAAAAATGACCAGAAAACATTATATGTTCCTCTATGTGATCGTGCTTTAGAAATAATAAGCCGGTATAATGAACCAGTTAAGCTATTCCCTTTCATTAACATCAACGGGGCAAACGGATACAACAAAACGATTAAGCTAGTTTTAAAAACTGTCGGTATAGACAGGAAGGTAATAACCATTAATCCTAAGACCGGAGAAAAAGAGATTAGATCACTGTGTGAGGTTGTCACATCACATACTGCCAGAAAAACATTTGTCACCAGCGTCCTTAACAATGGAAAAGGGAACAGCGGTATTCTATCAAAAATGACGGGTCATGTGCCAGGTTCTAAAGCCCTCAGCCGCTACCAGGATGTACAACTAGATGTCCTAAAAAATGTCATTAATAATTCATTTAATGACAAGTAAAGTATGTTCCTCTATAAAATGGCTTTGGGGAGCAAGACAAAAGTATATCTAACATAATGGTTTAATGTTGATAAAGTATATAATATTGATGCTTTACATTACATCATCATGATTAAATACTTGACAATGTGATTACAGATGAATACAGATAATTTTTATTTTCTTACCTACCGAAGGACTTTACAACTCATATTCATTATATTTGGGGTGTATAGAATTCCAGGCGATTCTACATATGGAGAATTACCCCTATGTAAATTTGCATAATCACAAACGTCATTTTCAAGTTCTTCAGATTCGGTGTTTTCGTGGATATATCGGATGCCGTAAATTACAAACTGGGTGTTTTCTGGGTCGTTGTCTTCGTGGGCAAGTATAGAACCAAATGATAATGTGCCGTTATCGGCATTCCGATATCGGTTTTAAATACACCATTTTTGGGGTATTTATGAATAGTACTGCGGTTTAAATAGGCGGAATTCCACTCAATATGGATTTACACTATTTCATTGAGCGTAATTTTGCGTTGTCCCATTGAAACGATTTATTCTGTGTTTATACCATGTGTTATAACCGTTTCGGAAATTGCTGTCTCGAAATTGAAAAACATAATCCTGTATTGATACCCCAATATTGGGGTATGTAGACTAATGCCGTGTTTTTAAATACCCAGAATTCAGGGTATTTAAAATTTCGTGGTATCAATTGATTCGACACCATCAACGGAATTCCGTTGTTTAAAAATAAGATCGCTTAGCTATTGCTCAATACCAGAAGTTGTGTAACGTTAAATTTCATCCTTCAAACATCTTATAACATGACAGCTCTATTAAACCCTCTAATTTATGTTGGAACGATGTCCTTTACTGATGCTACAATTAACATCGAAACCCCGATAATTTACTGCGTAAGTCTAATTTACGCACTTCATTTAACCTTTGAGTTACCTTAGATTTCCGACACCCAACGCCATATAAAAAACAACAAGACAAAATAATGTTGCCTCTAGAGTGATTCTCATAAATATACGCATTCAT
>JAUZOU010000106.1 GCA_030706285.1 Bacteroidota bacterium | reverse complement strand
GCGTTTGGAAAATCCTTCTACCAAGACTTCAAACACGTGGCCAACATCCTTGGCATTGCTTTCGGCTGATAGGGTGTTTTGCAGGGCAATGAGTTCATTCAACCTGGCAATCTTTGTTTTTTCAGGAACCGTATCCGGCAGGTTTTTGGAGGCAAAGGTGCCGGGACGTTCGGAATACTTGAACAGGAAGGCGGAATCGAAACCAACTTCTCTCATCAGAGATAAGGTTTGTTGGTGATCTTCCTCCGTTTCTGAATGGAAACCACAGAACAAGTCTGTTGAAATGCCGCAATCGGGGATAATGCGCCGGATGGCTTTGATGCGGTTGAGGTACCATTCTCTGTCGTATTTCCGGTTCATTAGTTTCAGGATGCGCGAACTGCCGGATTGCACCGGCAGGTGAATGTGGTTGCAGATGTTCGGAAAAGCGGCAATGGTTTCCAGAATGTCATCGGTCATATCTTTCGGATGAGAGGTAGAAAACCGGATACGCACATCAGGAAAGGCCTTGGCGACCAATGACAGTAACCCGGCAAAGGTCAGTTCCGGCTCGCCGGTAGTTTCAGACCTGAACCGGTAGGAATTGACATTCTGCCCCAGTAGCGTGACCTCCTTATAGCCCTTATTTTTAAGATCTTCCACCTCTTTCAGGATGCTTTGCGGATCCCGGCTCCGTTCTCTGCCTCTTGTATAAGGGACGATGCAGTAACTACAAAAATTATTACAGCCACGCATGATAGAGACGAAGCCACTGATATGTCCCATTCCGATCCTGGAAGGGATGATTTCCTTGTAGGTTTCCGTTTTGGACAATTCGACATTGATGGCCTTTTCTCCCTGTTGGACAGCGCCGATCAGATTGGGAAGGTCCATGTAGGAATCAGGTCCGGCTACGAGGTCTACATGGTATTCCTGAATGAGTTTTTCTTTGACTCGTTCGGCCATGCAGCCCAGAATGCCAATGATCGGTTTTTGGCCCTTCTTTTCAAGGGATTGATAGTAATGGATACGTGACAGGACTTTTTGTTCGGCATTGTCCCGGATGGAACACGTATTGATGAGAACCAGGTCGGCTTCCTGAGCAGAGTCGGTCAGTTTGAAGCCATCCATTTCGAGGATGGAGGCGACGACTTCACTGTCTGCCACATTCATCTGGCAGCCATATGTTTCGATAAAAACGGTTTGAGTCAAAGACATGTTATGATAGGTGGTTATTAATGGATGTTTCCGTTTTCGTTGGAAACATCAGATGGAGTGGCTGGAGAATCTGGCCATGACGCGGTCAGCATATGTTTTGGAGACTGGAATATCCGGAGCATTCTCTTGTTCAAGCCCCAGGAAAATACCTTCCTTTTCTTTTCTCAGCACCTTCACTTTATCAAAATTGACGATAACAGACCGGTTGCACCGGATCAGGGCTGTTTTTTCAAAGTTTTCTTCCATGACCTTCAACGAATTGCGGATCATGAAGGTGGCTATTTTCCCTTTGTTCAGGTAATGTATTTTAACGTAATTGTCTGCTGCTTCGAGCCAGAGGACTTGATCGGTGTGAACAGACAGGCGGAGCTCGTTCTTTTCATCCAGAAAATTAAACATGCCTTTTCCGAAAGCCGTGACTGATTCTTCCCCGTCATGACTCAGGTTTTCAAGCTTATTCTTGTTGTCTTTCCAGGCAAAATACAACCAAATGGTTGAATAGGGAAGGAGCAGTATCAAGCCCGTGTTGATGGTGGATTCCCTGATCATGTCCATGAGATCGCGGGGATCTTGAAGGGCGATTTTCTCAAACGCTGTGTAAAAGGAGCCCATGGCCAGAATCTCTGCAAGGACCCACACCATATACTGCCATAAAAGAAGATCGTTTTTTTTGGCATACTGGTACATAATCATGCGGCTAAGCACAACAACCAATACGCCTGTCAGAATGATGAGGCTTGAAAACAGGAAGTACTTTATTTTAGTGACCGGATACCATTGTTGTGAACCGAATGGCTGATAAATGTTAATGAAAGCCAGAGCAAAGATCGCCGTATAGACAATAAGGCTGATAATGTTCTTTTTCTCATTTAAATAATCCGGAATTTTCTGATTCATAGTCAATAGTATTTCAAATGCCGGTTTTTCACCGGTACAGCTGAAGCTGCTACCACACATTAAATGCAAAAGTAGCTGATTTTGTCTGCATTACCAATTCCTATTCGATTCTTTTTTTTCGAAAGCTTTACCCCGTATAGTTCATTTTCATCCCACCATATCAGGTTTTGCCCCCCTTGTTTACGGTAAAAGGCCCTTTCATTTTCACTTTTCTGTTTTGAGCCGTTCTTTTGTATAAAATCGATTTAAAATCGAAACCAATTAATTAAGCTAAGCAAGATGCATTTTCTGGATTTTTTACGCAGGCAGAAAGAATTACTGCAACAATTTTCTTTTAATAGAAACCAACCAGTGAATGATACAACGATCAATATTCGGAATTATGAGTTTGAATCGGCTCCCGTCTTGCCGATGATTGAAAACAAGGCCGTCAGTTTGCTGTATGATCCAACCATTCAGGAGAACCACCGATTCAGTTATCCGGTATTCATTCCAAAGAATTGTTTAAAATCTGGAGCCTGTATTTTGATGCTTCATGGATTGAACGAACGCCATTGGGACAAATACCTTTGCTGGGCCGAATATCTGGCAGTTCATACCGGGAAGCCCGTTGTCCTGTTTCCGATCGCCTATCATATAAACCGGTCACCTTCCATTTGGAGCGATCCTCGAAAGATGCGTGACCTGGTTGACAAGCGAAAGGCAGAAAACGGCAATGCCAGGTCGTTGAGCTTCGTCAATGCTGCGTTGAGTGAACGGATCAGTGAGGACCCGTCGCGGTTTTACAATGCCGGTCGTCAAACGGTCGCTGACATTACAAAACTGATGCATCAGATCAAGGCGGGAGAACATCCCTTATTTGAATCGAACGCGTCGGTCGATATTTTTGCTTATTCCATCGGTTCCTTTTTGGCTGAAATATTGCTTATGGCAAATCCCGATCATTTATTCGATTCGTCCAAATTGTTTGTCTTTTGCGGTGGCTCTATTTTTAGGGGAATGGCTGGCGAATCACGTTGTATTATGGATAAACCAGCCTATGACAAACTGTTCAGCTATTATTGCGACGAATGGCTGGGACGCGTCAGACGGTGGATTTCAAGTGGACGCCTGATTGAAGACAACTTGCTGGATGCTTTCAATGCGATGATCTTGCCGGAGGAATACCGGGAAAAACGGGAAGCCTTTTTCCTGTCGCAAAAAAACCGGATTGCGGGGATCTCGCTGGTACAGGATAACGTCATGCCCTATAGCGGCGTTGAAGCCTGCATGGGTAGCCAACTGGCTGGAGAGCGGTTTCAGGTAATGGATTTTCCCTACAAATATACCCATGAGATGCCGTTTCCAACCGATGGACATGTGGATGAAACCGTGCTGAACGAAAGCTTTCTTTCTGTTTTCAGGCATGCGGCTGCGTTTCTCTTATAATCGATTCGAATGTTTGGTTATACGGAAGGGTTTCGGTATTTTTGAGAAAAATTAGCGATATGGATCCCGGTGATTGGTTTTTTTACGGCATTCTGGCACTTTCAGCCATCGGGTCGGTGGTTAAGGCTTCCAAAAAAAAGGAACAGTCATCTGACAGGAAAGAGCTGTCCGGTAAGCCTGAAGAGCCTTCCGGTAAATGGTTGAAGGAAGTGATGAAAGACGCCATGGGGATGGGGGATGAGGATGAATACATTCCTAAAAATCCCCAGCCGGCGGTTCCGCAGCAACCGGCCAAAGAGGGGATGACTCAGGTTCCCGGAAATGGGCGTTTGCCGGAGACGCGTACAAATCATGAGCCTTATCGTCATGCCAACCCAATTCCAGAGGATTACCGTCGTCCGGTGGTTTCTCTTGAAACATTCAACCGTCCTGAACAATCATTGGAAATAATTTCTGAAAAGGAAGGATTTGAATCCAGACATCCGGTGCATCCGGTGGAAACTACCTCTGAGCTGGTTCAGGAGGGCGATTTGAATCCTGCCGAAGATCTTGCTGATCCGGAAAATCTGAAAAAGGCCATCATCTACGGAGAAATCATGCGTACAAAGTTCTGATTTTCTTTTAAAAAAACGATCGTTTATGTACGTCATGCTGGCGTTTATTCGTACTTTTGCGTCGCTTTTTCAAAATTGTAACGCATATGTCTTATAGTATCATCTCTGCTGACGAAGCAGCCTCATTTGTCAAGAATGGGGACCTTGTTGGCTTCAGTGGCTTTACTCCTGCCGGAGCACCTAAAGTGGTGCCTAAAGCCATAGCAGCCAAAGCGATCAAAGAACACGATGCTGGTCGTGAGTTTAAAATCGGAGTGTTTACCGGAGCATCTACCGGTGATTCATTGGACGGTGAGTTGGCACGTGCCGGAGCAATAAAGTTCCGTACGCCCTATCAGTCAAACAAAGATTTGCGCAATAGTCTGAATGCAGGGAAAGTTGATTATGCAGACATCCATTTGTCGGCGTTGGCTCAGGAACTGCGTTACGGATTTTATGGAAAAATAAATGTTGCCATTCTGGAGGTTTGCGACATCAACGAACAAGGTGAAGTCGTGCTGACCAGTGGTGTCGGTATTTCCCCGACGATTGCTCAGTTGGCTGACAAAATCATTATTGAACGGAATGCCAATCATCCCGCCTATATCAAGGGGCTCCATGATATTTATCAACCGCTTGATCCCCCTTATCGACGCGAAATACCTATTTATAGCCCGTCAGATAGAATTGGCAGTCCGGTTTTGAAAATAGATCCGTCAAAGGTTGTCGGCATCGTTGAAACTTGTGAACACGATGCGGCAGGTGGATTTACACCTGCGGACGAAGTAACGACGGCCATCGGAGGGCGCGTGGCCGATTTTCTGGCTGCAGAAGTGAAAGCTGGCCGTATTCCTGCCAGTTTCCTGCCGTTGCAATCAGGTGTAGGAAATGTGGCCAATGCGGTGCTTGGTGCCTTGGGTTCCAATCCGGAAATTCCACCGTTCAGCATGTACACGGAGGTTATTCAGGACGCTGTCATTGAATCCATGAAAAAAGGAGAAGTTAAATTTGCCAGCGGTTGTTCCTTAACCATCTCTCCTGATAAATTGCAGGAAATCTATAAAGACTGGAATTTCTTCAAAGACAAACTGGTGCTAAGACCATCTGAGATTTCAAACAGCCCTGAAATAGCACGCCGGTTGGGTTTGATTACCATCAATACAGCCATTGAAGCCGATATTTTCGGAAATATCAACTCTACGCACATTCTTGGAACAAAAATGATGAATGGTATTGGTGGTTCGGGTGATTTTACCAGAAATGCCTACTTATCCATCTTTACCTGTCCTTCTATTACCAAGGAAGGCAAGATCAGTACGATTGTGCCGATGGTTTCACATCAGGATCATAATGAACATTCTGTCAAGATTGTGATTACGGAATACGGCGTAGCGGATTTGCGTTGCAAAACACCTATGCAACGGGCAGAAACCATTATTGAGAATTGTGCTCATCCTGATTACAAACAATTGTTATGGGATTACCTGAAGTTGAGTAAAGGTGGACATATGCCTCACACCATGGATAAATGCCATGCTTTTCATACCGAATTTATAAAATCCGGTGATATGCACAACACCACTTTTTGATCCCAATGATCAACGAATACAAAAGAATGGCTGTCCAATCAGGGCAGCCATTCTTTTTTTCAACTTTTTTTATAAACTTGCAGATTGATTTGATTTATCACTCATGAACAAGAAATCGACCATTATTTTTCTGATCGGATTCATGGGTTCAGGGAAAACAACGTTTGGAAAAATGTTGGCCGAAGCCCTGAATCTGAAATTTCTGGATATGGATTCAGCCATAGAAGTTACGACTGGGAAAAGCATAGCAACGTTGTTTAACGAACTTGGAGAAGAGGGCTTTCGACAAATTGAACGGGACGTTCTGCATGATCTTTCGAAGCACGATCATTGCTTGATTTCAACGGGAGGTGGGGCTCCCTGTTTTTTTGACAACATGGATTTTATGAAGACTGCTGGTGAAACTGTTTATTTAAAGGGCTCAGCCAAGGTTCTGATTCAAAATCTCCATGGGGCGACCGATGGGCGTCCGTTACTGAAAGGAAAAACAGAGGGGGAAATGGAAGACTTTATCAATCAAATGCTTGAAAAACGGGAACCTTTTTATCTGAAAGCAGATCATGTGTTAGATATCGAAGGTATCACGGCAGACAACCTTTTAAGCCGGTTTCTTTCTTTGAAAGAGTCATAAATTCAGGTTCCCCATTTAGCCCGGTCAAACATGCGGTATTGGATGGCTTCTGCCAAGTGCGCTGTCTGGATGGTGTCACTTTCGTCCAGATCGGCAATGGTTCTGGATACTTTTAAGATGCGTTCGTAGGCTCTGGCCGACAGATGGAGCTTTTCCATGGCGTTTTTTAACAGCAGCATCCCGTTTTTGTCTGGTTGAGCATGCACCCGTAGTTCACTGGCTGACATGCTGGCGTTGCAGGAAATATTCGACAGTTGGTTAAAACGTTCTTCCTGACGCATTCTGGCTTGTTTGACGCGTTCTCTGATGGTGGCACTGCTTTCCGCAGTTTGTGTATCGCTTAGTTTTTCAAAAGGAACCGGCATAATTTCAACCTGCAGGTCAATTCTGTCAAGCAACGGACCTGAGATCTTGTTAAGGTATTTCTGAACTTGTCCGGGTGCGCAGACACATTGCTTCGACGGATCATTGTAATAGCCGCAAGGGCAGGGGTTCATGGAAGCAACCAGCATGAATCCGGCCGGATAGTTGACGTTGTACCGGGCACGGGAAACATTGATCGTACGATCTTCCAGCGGTTGTCGAAGTACTTCCAGGACATGTCTTTGAAATTCAGGCAATTCATCAAGAAACAAAACGCCGTTGTGTGCCAGGGATATCTCTCCCGGCTGAGGCTTATTGCCTCCTCCAATAAGGGCGATGGCGCTGATGCTGTGATGGGGAGAACGATAAGGCCGTTCCGTAATGAGTGAAAGGGAGGTATCCATCTTGCCAGCGACAGAATGGATTTTGGTGGTTTCCAACGATTCCTGTAATGACATTGGCGGTAAAATACCTGGGATGCATTTGGCCATCATGGTCTTGCCTGCACCCGGAGGACCGACCAGCATAATATTGTGACCTCCGGCGCAGGCTACTTCAATGGCACGTTTAACCAATTCTTGTCCTTTGACATCCGCAAAATCGAATGGATTGCTTCGTTGCTGTTGGACATGGTGGCCGGTCTGGTCCTTAAATGGTTCAACGGATTGTTTGCCAGTAAGGAACCCTTTCAATTGACCGAGGTTTTCCATACCATAGACATCAAGCCCTTCAACAATGGATGCTTCCTGGGCATTGGCTGCCGGCAGAACCATGCGTTTTAACCCCAATTTATTGGCCATGACGGCAACAGGCAGAATGCCGTGTACAGGGCGCAGACAACCGTCAAGAGAAAGTTCTCCGATAAACAAGGTGCCTTCCAGTGCCTCAACGGGAACATATCCACCGGCTGCCATAATGCCTACAGCCAACGGCAGGTCGTAAGATGTCCCTTCTTTCCGTAAATCGGCTGGAGCCATATTGATGGTTATCTGATTGCGTGGCAAGTCCATTCCGTTTACACGTAGGGCGGAAACAATCCGTTCATGACTTTCGCGGACGGCATTGTCCGGTAATCCTACCAGTGAAAACCGGATGCCTCTGGAAAGGCATACCTCAATGCTGACAGGTGAAGCGTCAATGCCTAAAATGGCGGCACTGGTTAATTGTACCAACATGATTTTTTGTTGGTAAATGTAAATAAAATATAAATAAAATGCAAAATAAAAGCGCTCTTTCACCAAGAAGCCATGCCTTCTTTAAGTTTAGCGGTCAGGTGACTTTTTTGAGCGTCACCTTTCAGCAACTCAATTAATTCACTGGTTGTAGGATCATAGTCCTGATAAAAAAAGTCCTGGATAAGCACGACGCTGGCTACAGAAAATGGATTTTCGGCAATGAATTGTTTTGCCTTGCGTTTAAGAGCAAGGTCTATTTCCGCCAGCCGGACTTCAATACTTTCTCCACCATTCTGATATTTCCCGTTTATAATTTCCTGACGTTCCACATAAAGTGGTTTGATATCCTGTTTAAAGCGCGTCAGGTCGTTGTTAACTATTCCTCCCTTGATTGTCAGCAAATCGACCAACTCGATATCGCCTGAAATCTGGATGTCATCCCCTGCTTGTGCAAACAGCGTTGTCCAGCATTTGAAGTCCTGAAAATAGATCGTGATAGGAGATACTTCTTCCGTGGCATCAATCTTAAACTCAAATTTACCGGAACCGGTAGAGAAAATCGTATCGTTACAGATGTTATGGTCCTTGTCGAAATAGTTGAGATGAAGCTCTGAACAGCCTAGATGCTTAAGGGCGCCATGCACAATGACATGTTGCCTGTCAGTCGAGGAGCAGCCGGCTACTAACAGACAGAAGCAGATCATTATCAATGCATGGATCTTTTTGATCATTTTAAATGTTAATTTGTGGTAAAAGTACAAAAAAATGTGAAAAAAGATACATCGTTTCAGCCATAAAGCGAAAATTCAATTAAAAAATATGTTTTTCATTGGTTTTACTAACTAAAAACGCATGAATAAGACGATATTGTGTAAGAAAAGTTTAATTAATGCTAAATAGATTAATATAGCCTTTTCTCCGATTCAATGGCCTGTTGGTCCCTTAG
>JAUZOU010000105.1 GCA_030706285.1 Bacteroidota bacterium | reverse complement strand
TTTGGCCAGATAAATCATCAGCTTTTTCCCTACCCAACCATCCGGATTGGATTGCCTGATTGTTAGACACAATTGCCAGGAACGTTTCTTTTCAACCGGATCGTCATCGATTACGGCCAACGCCCTTAAGTTGAACGGAGGAGAAAGCAAAGCGGGATGCTTGTCAATATTGGACTGATTCAAACCGGATTGAACCGCCGGGAACTCAGACTGACGCCACGCAAGAGTTCCCGCCAAATAGCCAAAAGCCATCCAGATGCAGGCAACTGTCATTCCAGGCAGCCACCGCACCGGCCAATTGGTTCTCAGACGCTGTTCCAGATACCCGTACAATAGATAAAGCCAAAGCCCAAAAGCCAGAGAGCTCGCAGCGAGGCGCCCGTCCAGACCGGAAGCCAGCGAACCAGTCAGGTAGGCCATCAATAACCTGAGCGTGGGTATGCGTTGAAGTAAACGAAGGAACATGCGGTTAACTTTATCAACCGCAAATATACATTAATTATTACTATAATATTAGTAATTAATTACGCATTTTTGATTTCGAGTATTGCTTTTTCAGGATCAGGCGCATGAAAAACATAGCTGCCAGCGACCAGTACATCGGCTCCGGCGTCATACAACCGTCCGGCGTTCAGGTTAGTCACACCGCCATCCACCTCAATCAAGGCCTTGCTGTTGCTTTTCAGCATCATTTCTTTCAGCGTGCTGATTTTCCGGTAGGTATGTTCAATAAAAGATTGACCCCCAAAACCAGGATTGACGGACATCAGAAGTACGAGATCGACCTCAGGCAGTATGTCTTCGAGCAATGAAACCGGCGTATGCGGATTGAGGGTTACACCGGCTTTCATTCCTTCATCATGAATGTCATTCACCACACGGTTCAGATGTGTACAAGCCTCATAATGGACGTTCATCAGGTATGCATTCAGTGATTTTACCTGTTTCAGAAATTTTTGCGGTTCAACAATCATCAAATGGACATCAAGTGGTTTTTGGCAAATAGCAGCCACCTGTTTAAGGACAGGAAAACCAAAAGAAATATTCGGGACAAAGACACCGTCCATCACATCCAGATGTAACCAGTCAGCCTGGCTTTCATTAATCATCTTAATGTCTTTCTGTAAATTGTTAAAGTTTGCGGCAAGCAAAGAAGGGGCTATCATTCGCATCATCCTATCGTGTTTTTTAAGCAGAACAAAAGTAACATAAATATTTTCCAAATGAAAGCATCTGCAAGCTGGTTAAAGGATCTACACCATTAACCTGGCACAAGCAACCGAATGAAAACTGGTATAAAAAAAGGCTTTACCTTTTGATAAAGCCTCTGTTTGTTCAGTCTATTGCCGTTTAGTTCAGCAACTTTTCAGAACCGATTTCAGGATATGGATCACACAGTCTGGCAAAATTCATCAGAAAGGTGATGGTGCTGTCCGATGGCTGTAGGTACGTTTGTTTTGCCTTCTTAACAGGCTTCTGAGATAAAGTAGATGGTTGTGTCATAGGCAAAAAAATTGAGTTTCTAATAAAACGATGAAATTATCAACATCGTATATCAGAAACTCAAAATATTTTGAAAATTAACCGGTTTTTTTGATAAAAACGGTTGATGCCTATCAATAGGTCAGCGAGATGTTGTTTTCTTCTGCCATCCGCCGCATATTCAGTACGGCATACCTCATCCTACCCAAGGCCGTGTTGATGCTGACACCGGTCACATCGGCAATGTCCTTGAAACTGAGATCTTCGTAATAACGCAACCGGACCACTTCCTGTTGATTTTCAGGCAAATGGCGCATAAGTTTATTGATATCATTAAACACCTGATTTCTAACCAACGTGTCTTCTACGTTTTCATCACACAGTTTTGAATTGTTGAACAAATCAACTTCGCCGAATTCTTCGTTGCTCACGGTATTTTCATTGCGCTCACGCCTGTAATGATCAATGATGAGATTATGCGCAATTCTGGTCACAAAGGCATAGAATTTGCCATTATCGGTATAATGGCCCTGCTTGACGGTCAGAATGACCTTCATGAAAGCTTCCTGAAAAATATCCTCTGCCAGATCACGGTTGCGAACAGTCAGCAGTATGTAGGTGTACACACGGCTCTTATGACGATTCAACAAAACATCAAATGCTTGATTGTTTCCACTTGCAAACTGACAAATCAGTTGTTCGTCAGTCATCGATTTGATCATGTCCATTGCTCTTATTAGTTTGGATTCTAAGAGTAAATATCGATCAATAGGCAAATGGATTTAAATGGTTTGGGCTGCAAATAAAACAACTATTTTAGAAAGAAACAAAAAAAAGCCAAAAAAATTTAATTGTTACCTGAAGCAATAATCCGAAAGCTGGTTAAATCCACGCAGGAATTCATCCGCAGACAAAGCCTTCCGCCCAGCTAGCTGGAAGCGTTTTAACGAAAGGAAACCACCGCCGACAGCCACCTTCACTAGTTTCTTCCCATCATTCACAATGGTGCCAGGGATAAGATTATGAGAGGCAGCCTCAAAAATAGCTTCAAACACCTTAACGCCTATCACTTCAGCCGGTTTGTTCTCTTCTTTCATAAATTCCGTTCTGGATGCAGCCAGTTCGACCGGCCACAATTCCGACCAGGCTACCGGATGAGGAGACAAGCCCCGTATCAGGTTGTGTAATTGCGGGCCATTCATCGACCAGTCTATGCGTGTATTTTCTTTAAACAACTTGGGAGCCGGCTTTATATCACCTTCTGCCAGTGTCGCTTGTGGTTGTGGGACAATCCGGTCTTCCAAAATGGCATCCACGGTTTTGGTAACCAATCCTGCTCCCATGACCATCAGCCTGTCATGAACAGACCCGGTGCATTCGTCGGGGCCGATGGACAATTTTTCCTGTAACAAGATGTCCCCTGTATCGATGTCCTGCTGCAGGAAAAAAGTAGTGACGCCTGTTTCCGTTTCGCCGTTCATAACAGCCCAGTGAATGGGAGCAGCCCCTCTGTAATTCGGCAACAGAGAGGCGTGCAGGTTGAAGGTGCCCAACCGCGGCATTGCCCAGACGATTTCAGGTAGCATACGGAACGCGACAACAATTTGCAGATCGGCTTTATAGGTGCGCAACGTCTCCAGGAAATCCGGATTTTTCAGTTTCTCCGGCTGCAAAACCGGTAGCTGATGTTCCAGCGAATATTTTTTGACCGGTGAAGCTTGTAACTTCATGCCTCGTCCGGACGGTTTGTCCGGCATCGTTATGACGGCAACGACCTGATAGCCGCCCTCAACCAATGCTTTCAACGGTTCAACCGCAAAATCGGGCGTGCCCATATAGATGATTCTCAATTCGTCTTTATTCATCTGATCATAATTTTTTGTTTAAGGAAAGCTGTAACGCTGTATGTTGATGATCATCTGCCTGGTTTCTGCTACAGGCTTGCCCGTTTCATTGTCTGTTTGTTACGGCAGCCAGCCAGACATTGGCGGCCTTACTCTTTCCACAAAGATAATTCAAAAAAAATTGTTCTTGTCTTGTAACATTTTTTGCCGGATGACGTCCTATTAATATAAACCATTGCCAACAATCTGTTAGTATGAAACGAATCGCTTATTTGATTTTCGCAGCCTGCTTTTTGATTTTTTTCCACATGTTCGGCAGGAATCCCTCTGAAAGCAGCTTTAAAAAATCCATTGACACCGGTAAAGCCAAAGAAGTCAAGACCGATATCGACTTTCTGGCCGGCGAACTGCACTTGGACGGCACATCCGGCAATTTGGCAGATTGTTATTATGGGTTCGGCAAAACATTTCTTCGTCCGGATATGACCTATCACGAAGTTGGTAAAACCGGATACCTGAGCCTTTCGTCGGAATCACTCAAAGGGAAGGATCTTGAGAACCTGGATGACAATGAATGGTTCGTCCAAATCAACCCCGATATCCGCAACAGTTTGTCCATCAAATTAAAGGGAGGTGAATCAGACATCAACCTGGAAGGTTGCCGGATCGACCGGTTCGAATACCGCATGATGGCGGGAGAATCGAAAGTCAACTTGCGCAACACCTCTGTACCGGCCGTCATCTTCAATTTATTTACCGGTGAAGCTAGTCTGGACTTATCCGGAAAATGGCACAATGACCTGGAAGCAAATATCAAGGGAGGCATTGGAGAACTGGAAATCAAGGTCCCGTATGATACCGGAGTCCGCATCGCTGTTTCCGGGCTGATCGGAGAAGTCAACATTCCGTTTTTTGAACGGAACGGCAAAATCTACACCAACGGACAGTACGGTAAATCCAAGTATACGCTTTACCTGAACGTAGAAGCCGGCATCGGCCAGATCGACGTAAAAATGGTAGAATAACAATTACTCGTCTGAGAAGTGCACCAATACTTTGCGGTAGGTATTGAAAATCTTTGATTTGGAAACGAACCCGATATAACGTCCTTCAGAATCCACCACCGGGAGGTTCCAGGCCTTGGTATCATCAAACGTCTTCATAACCTGTTCCATCTGGTCATCAATGGTGATGATCGCCGGAGGTGAGATCATCAGTTTCTGCACTTTAAACCGGTAATACAGTTCTGTTCTAAACATAATGTTCCGGATATCATCCAACGGCACAATGCCAAGAAAGATGTTCGACTCATCCACCACCGGAAAAATATTCCGTCTGGAAGTCGAAATAATTTTCACCAGATTACCCAGATACATATTCGGGTTGATCGTCTCAAAATCCGTTTCAATCACATTCTCGACTTTCATCAGGGTTAAAACGGCCTTGTCTTTATGGTGTGTCACCAATTCACCTTTTTGAGCCAAACGCATTGAATAGATACTGTGTTTTTCAAACAGATAAATGGTCAGGAAAGAACCTCCGGAAACGATAAGCAATGGTAGCAACAGTTCATAGCCACCGGTCAGTTCTGCAATCAGAAACACGCCTGTCAAAGGTGCATGCATCACCGCTGACATGACACCAGCCATGCCCATTAAAGCAAAGTTGGCAGGTGAAACAGTGCCAAACCCAGAATGGTTAATGGCTATTCCAACGATATAACCAACCAGGCAGCCCACAAAGAGACAGGGAGCGAAAACGCCACCCACTCCACCGGCACCGTTCGTGGAAGCCGAAGCGACAATTTTGAAGAACACGATGAGCGAAAAATAGCCCATGAGTACCCAGACATTGTCTTTAAAGGCATAGAAAAAGCTTCCCTGTGCCAGCATTTCCGGATTGCTGCTGATCAGGTTTTCAATAGACGAATAGCCCTCACCATACAACGGCGGGAACAGAAAGATCAGCACACTCAATACAACAGCACCCATGAACAACTTCTCGTACGGATTGCTCCTTTTTTTGTACCAGCCTTCCACTTTGTTCATACCTCTGATCAGATACAAGGAAACCAATCCGCAGGATATGCTCAGTAATACGACCCATGGAATGCGACTAAGAGCAAAGGGCTCGGTCATTGAAAATTGAAACATCGGTTGAGTGCCAGTCACGAAATAGGAAAGCGAAGCGGCCGTAACTGAAGAAATGAGCAGCGGTAATACTGACGCTGAGGTCATATCAAGCATCAGCACTTCGATAGTAAAGATCATACCGGCAATCGGTGCCTTAAAAATGCCGGCGATGGCAGCCGCTGCGCCACATCCCATCAGCAACATCAATGTTTTATGATCCATTTTGAAATAAGACCCCAGGTTGGATCCGATGGCCGATCCGGTGAGTACGATAGGGGCCTCCGCTCCTACTGACCCGCCCATGCCAATGGTTACAGAGCTGGATATCAATGAAGTCCACATATTGTGCCGTTTCAGCCGGCCTTGCCTCCTGGAGATGGCATACAAAATATGCGTGACACCATGGCTAATGTCATCCTTCACCACATAACGGACATACACGGATGCCAGAAAAATACCGATGGCCGGATAAAGCAGATACAGATAATTGACATTTTCGATGGAAAACGGTGAAGTCAGGAATTGCTGGATCAGAAAGATCAGCTTTTTCAGCAGCAAGGCAGCACAAGCTGTCAGGGCACCGACAATAAAACTTAAAATCAGGATAAAATTGGACTCCTTGATGTGGTTTTCCCGCCAACGAATCAGTTTTAAATAACGTTCACCTTCTGCCATCTCTTTTTTACCAGTTGAACGACAAAGAAGAAAAAAAATTCACAGCTCTGCAAATCTTTCTTTCGGAATCGTTAAACACCCTTGCCTCCGAACAAGGGTTTCAGCGTAAAGATTAAAATTTTCAGGTCAATCAGCAAACTTTGATTTTCCAGATACAAAATATCGTAGTCCAATCGCCTGATCATTTTTTCAACCGTGTTGGCATACCCGTATTTCACCATACCCCAGGACGTGATACCAGGCAGAACATGTTGTGTCAAATAATAATGGGGAGCCTTTTCAATAATCTGATCGACAAAGAATTGACGTTCCGGACGCGGACCGACCAGCGCCATATCGCCTTTCAGCACATTAAAAAACTGGGGCAGTTCATCCAGTCTGTACTTGCGCATAAACCGTCCGAATGGAGTCACCCGCGGATCGTTCTTACAGGATAATTGAGGGACATCTTCTTCGGATCCTTGGAACATTGTCCGGAATTTGTAAATGGTAAATGGCTTGCCATCCTTTCCAACCCTATCCTGAGTAAAGATGATGCAACCCGGAGCGTCTTTTCTGACACGAACAGCCAGGTATAGGTAAACCGGCAACAGCAGGATAAGACAAATCAGCGCAGCTACTCTGTCCGTCACTTGTTTGATTTTTTGTTGCCAGACGGGCATGGGAGCCGGTGTGAGATTGACCATCGGGATGCCGAACAAGGCAAAAAGGGAAACTTTTCCGGACAAAATATCGTGTGGATTGGCGGCCGCTTTCACTGGTAACCGGTATTGATACAACTGATTCAGCAGGTTATGGGTTTGAGCCGATTCCTGACCGTCAATGGCAACAAACAGCTCTTCGATGCGATACCGGTGTATGATAATTTTCAGGTCGGACAGATTGCCCAGGATCATATCAGCCGGTAATTGGTCACCGGTTTGATCGATCCGGACGCAGCCCATCACTTGATAGAACTGGCTGCAGTGAAACCGGTTAAACTCGCCAAGCAGCTTGGCAGCGTTTTCTCCGGTTCCGATAATCACTGCCGGAACATTGCATGTTCCCTTCGATTGCTTCACAATCATCGGACCGGTGAGCATGAACCGGAACAGCCAACAGAACAGGAAATGGATACCGTAATAAGCCAAGATGATTTCGTAATATAGGGAGGGCGTTTTAGGATAGTCATTTACAACAACGACGAAAAAGACGATCAGCACTCCAGCCAACGTGGAAATAGCAGTATTGAGCAGGTCTCCGAGGTTAGTCTTGCGACGGGGTGAGACGTAATAGCCTGAAAAATGGTAGACGAGTACCCAAAAGGCAGGAATAATCAGGCTGAGGACAATGGCCTTGGCATTCAGCAAAAAGGAGGAAAGGCTATGAAATTCGATGGTTGAACGGAAAACGAAAAAACGGGCCATGTTGAACAGTTGCCAAGCCAGGAAGGCAGACAACACATCCAACAATAAATAATTCAGCAGGCGTTTTTGATCGTTCATTCAAAATCTGTTCAACTGCCGCACACCCTGCGCGTCTTTTTACCTAACGGCAAAATGCCTGTTTTGGTATAAAAACAGTTAAAAAAGAGGCTTACCGGATAACCTGTATCTGGCCGCCCAAGCCTAACTTAATGATAGAGGACGGTGTTGCCTTTGCTTGTTCGTCCTGCCGGTAGTTGACGACATAATCCACACCGTCAATAATTTCCCGGGATACGTCAGCGAAACAGGTCGGTGAGGGCTGTCCGCTTACATTGGCCGAAGTGGACACGATGGCTTTCCGGAACCGTTGGCAGAGTGTTTTTGAAAACAGTTCGCCGGTAACACGTATACCGACAGTGCCATCATCTGCCAGCAAAGACGGTGCCAGGTTGCGGGCTCCCGGATAGATGACGGTCAACGGCTTGTCTGTCACTTCGATCAGATCCCAAGCGACTTCAGGTACTTCCGTTACATAATAATCGAGCTTGGAGACGCTGTCTACCAATACGAGCAGCGCCTTGCTGTCCTGGCGGCGCTTCAGTTCATATATGCGTTTCACAGCGGCTTCATTGGTCGCATCACATCCGATGCCCCAGATTGTATCCGTCGGATACAAAATTAATCCGCCCTTGTACAGCACATCAAGTGCCTTCTGAATGTCTTCGTTCATAGTCATTGCTCTTACAGGCACAAAAATACGGGTTATATCCGTAAGAGAAACAGCCGTGAAAGAAATTTTACCTTAAACGTCTCTTTCTTAACAAATCGATTCTTCCAACTTTTTTTTCATCTTCAACGAACATTCCATCCGCAGTTGTATACGAGCCTTTCCAAGAACAGCATCATACTAATACTGTTGCATTTTATAACAATTATTTTATTTTTAATCAATTTTACATACATTTACATCCAGCTAAATGATGAAAAACCGAATGAAAGGCTGTTGCTGGTTTATGTCAGAAACGGCCAGCCTTTCAAACAACCTTTTAGTTCTATTTGATACTATTTTTTGATCTATCTCGATTTTTTAGTCGTTTTTAGTTATAAATTGACTATATTCGCAGGATATCTTATGGCAACAAAAAATGAGGTAGACAGGTACCTTGACGAGTTGAAAACAAAGACACGCATTTTTGGCATTCTCATCTTGGATGAGCGATCAAAGAATGCTCAGGCATTACATAGTTTGGACATCACACCTGATACACGTAAAGAAATCATTCTGG
>JAUZOU010000104.1 GCA_030706285.1 Bacteroidota bacterium | reverse complement strand
CAAATGATCGATTTCCGGAAAGCGGAGACAGGTCACCTGAAACTTGATATTGAACGCATTGAAATTCCGGAACTGATCAAGTTTGTGCTGGACAATTTCATCGAACGGCTGGAGGAGAAAAAGATCAGACTGACACTGGACTTTTCACCCGAAGTGACCTTCTGGCAAACAGACCGGGACAGCATTGAAAAAATTGTGTTCAACCTGATTTCAAATGCTGTTAAATATACACCAGCCGAAGAGACGATTACGGTCAAGGTGGAAAAGAAGGAAGAACTGCTTTACATTTATGTCACCAATACGGGTGTCGGCATCAAACCGACGTTCCAACGGCAGATTTTTGACCGCTTCGAAGTACTTGACCGCTTCGAAATGCAAGTATCCAAAGGCTATGAAACGCGAAACGGTATTGGACTGGCCTTGTGCAAGAATGTGGTCGAAGTCTTGCACGGGAACATCGAAGTTGACAGTGACGGGGAAACGTACACAACGTTTGAGGTTTCTGTGCCTGAGCAGCCTATGGAACAAACTGTGCCGGAACCGGTCCAGGCAGATAGTCCGGTTCAAGCGGTTGTGACAACGCAAACGGCACCAAGGGAAGAAGTTCCTGACGAAGAGAGGCTGGTCCAGGAACCATTGAGCCCAATACCGGATGTTGAAAAAGGCGGATTGATTCTGGTGATCGATGATGACAAAGGCATCAGACAGTTGTTGAAGGATATCTTGAATGAACGATATGAAGTGGCTGAAGCGACCAACGGCCAGGACGCGATTGAGCTGATGCGTATCCGCTTACCACTCGTGATTGTCTGCGATGTGATCATGCCAGTTATGGATGGTGTGAAATTTGTCAAGATTATGAAGGGACAGGAACTGACACGCCATATCCCTATTATTTTACTTTCGTCAAAAAGCACGATTGAAAATCAAATTGAAGGATTGGAAACCGGAGCAGATGCCTATTTAAACAAACCGTTCCATCCGAGGCATCTTGAAGCATTGATCGAAAGCTTGTTGCACCGGAACAAGGCTGTACTCGAATATGGAGAGTCGGTCTATGCTTCATTGGAACAATATGAAGGGAAGTTTATTCATAAAGAAGATAAAGAGCTGATGCTCCACATTACGGATATCATTCACAAACACATTGACGATGAGGCTCTTTCCCTTGATTTTGTGGCCCGTGAGACGGCTATCAGCAAAATGCAGCTATACCGTAAAATCAAAGAAATAACCGGACAGACACCGACGGAGTACATCCGTTCTATCCGGTTGAAGCACGCTGAAAAATTATTGAAGACGACCAATAAAACGGTTCAGGAAATCATGTTCTTCTGTGGTTTTAATAACAAAGCGTATTTCTATCGCGAATTTTCCAAAAAATACCACGTGACGCCGAAGGAATACCGGAATCAAAAATGATAACCGGATATGATATCGGAACGAGCAGATTCCGGAACGACGACGAGTAATCTTTGAAAATCAGAGACACTACATGACATTCGGGAAAGTCTTGTCTTTTTCTTTTTCTTTCTCTTTTTGAATGCCCTTTACAAGTCCTAGGGTACCGTTGATACCGCCTAAACCCATGGTTTCGACAGCCGTGCTTGGCACAATAACGATGGTGGAATTGGTCTTCAAGCCTTCATACAGCATGTTCATGGCACGCAGATGAAAAGCGGTCGGATTATTCTCATAGCTCTTGGCTGCTTCATTAAACATGTTGGCAATCTGGCGTTCGGAATCGCCCAGGATGACTCTGGCCTGACGTTCCCGTTCTGCCTGAGCCTGCATGGACATTGCTGCTTCCAACCCTTCCGGGATCAGCACATCCTTAACTTCCACCGAGATGACATTGATCCCCCATGGCTCTGTCCGTTCGTCGATGATGCGCTGCAAAATATGGCTCATCTTGTCACGCCCTTCCAGCATATCAGACAGCATTGTTTTGCCGATAACGTCACGAAGGGCTGTCTGTGAAGCCCAACTGATGGCGCTGTAATAATCGGCAACATCCATGGATGCTTTTTTAGGATCGATCACTTTCCAGAAAAGCACGGCATCAACATCGACAGGAACAGTGTCCTTGGTCAGGGTCTTCTCGGCCTTGAAGGACGTGCTGATAACCCTGATATCAATCCAGTAGGGAATGTTGTCAATCACAGGGATGATAAAGAAAATACCGGGCCCATTGAGCCTCCTGAATTTTCCCAGACGTAATACTACCGCTCTGGTCCATTGCGATGCCACTTTCGTTGCGGAAGCAATGATAATGGCGACAAACAGACTGATGGAAAAAATGAGCTGACTGGCAGTCGATGACAAGTCACTGCTGTACGAAAAGGCCAAACCAAGTCCAAGAGCGGCAATCACAACAAATAACAGGGTGGCAATGGATGCGTTGTTTCTCATTTTATTTAAGATTAGATGTTGAAAGTATCAATTGATATAGATAACAGTTGGCGAGAAAATTTGTTCGTTATGGCCGGTGCCTATATCCAGTTGAAAGGCGATCGCCGGTCGCTAAAAATTATGTACTTTTGAAGCATATTAACCTTGGATGAAATGAGCGAATCACTGCATTATTCGAAAGGATCGGCCAAAGCCATTATTTATCAGGAATTGCTACCTCAGCTTAAGGCATTGATGGCAGACGAATCCAATTACATTGCCAATCTGGCCAATGTGACAGCTGTGCTAAAAGAGGCGTTGGGCTTTTTCTGGGTCGGTTTTTATCTGGTGGAGGGACATCAACTGGTGTTGGGCCCCTTTCAGGGCAGTGTCGCTTGCACCCGCATCAACAAAGGTAAAGGCGTTTGCGGAAAAGCCTGGGAAAAGGCCGGTACCATCATTGTTCCTGATGTGGACCAATTTCCCGGTCATATTGCCTGTAGTTCAAAGTCCCGTTCGGAAATTGTCGTGCCTGTTTTGCAGGACGATAAGGTGGTTGGCGTACTGGATGTTGACAGTGACTGTTTGGATGCCTTTGATGAAGTCGATGCACAATATCTGGAACAGGTCGTACGGATGATCCGGTTTTAAACAAAACAGTAGAGGAAAAGGCTGTCAGCCTTACTTTAACCGTTTGACCATGGGATATTTCAAATTTATGGTGTATTTTTGTGTAACACAAAGCTAACAATCATGGACTACGGATTTGTACGGGTAGGAGTGGCAGTGCCACTGTTAAAGGTGGCTGATTGCCGGTATAATGCTGAACAGACGGATAGCCTGATACGGGAAGCGGCTGACAGGCATGTACAGGCTCTTTGCTTTCCGGAGATGGGCATGACCGGTTACACCTGCGGGGATTTATTTCAACAAAAACTCCTGATTGATGAGGCCGAAGCTTCGCTGGCCACCTTGATGGCCGACACCCAGGACTTGCCTTTGCTCGTTATGGTCGGTATGCCGGTACGCGTCGACAACAGGCTGATGAATACGGCCGTCGCTTTTCAGAATGGCCAGATTCTGGCTGCCGTTCCCAAAACCTGGATACCCAATTACGGAGAGTTTTATGAGAAACGATGGTTCAGTTCATCCCGTGAAGTGCTGGCCGATCATGTGACGTTATGTGGGCAGGTTGTTCCGTTCGGTACGGATATTCTGTTAAAAAACGGTGAGGTTGGTATCGGTATAGAAATTTGTGAGGATCTCTGGATGCCTGTTCCGCCCAGCAGTTACCATGCCCTGAATGGAGCCAATCTGCTGTTCAATTTGTCAGCCAGCAACGAGTTGGTCGCAAAAAACACCTATCGCAGGCAGTTGGTCGCTCAGCAATCTACCCGCTGCATCGCTGCTTATATGTATGCCTCCTGCGGTTTTGGCGAATCGACGACAGATGTCGTCTTTGCCGGAAATGCCGATATCGTCGAAAATGGGGTTCGCCTGGCCGATTCGGAACGCTTCAGCCTGCATAATCAATTACTTATTGCTGACATTGATGTCGAACGGCTAAACAATGACCGTCGGCGTCATACAGGCTTTACCGCCGGTAATTTGCCGGAAAGTCCCCGCTACCGCGAAGTGTCGTTTGCCTTGCCGGTACTTGATGAAACGGTGATCGATCGCACCTTTGTTCAGCATCCTTTTGTTCCGTCCGGTAAAGAGCTGGAAGAACGTTGCGAGGAATTGTTTGCCATACAAGTGCAAGGATTGGCAAAACGCTTGGTGCACATGAACTGCAAACATGCTGTGATTGGCATTTCCGGTGGGCTGGATTCCACTTTGGCTTTGTTGGTTGCCATCAAGACGTTCGATAAACTCGGCATTTCACGTCAAAACATTGACGGGATCACGATGCCGGGTTTCGGTACGACAGACCGTACGTATATGAACGCTGTTAATCTGATACAGAAACTAGGCGTGAATTTTCGGGAAATATCCATTAAAAAGGCTGTTTCACAGCATTTTATGGACATTAATCATAATCCGTCTCTCCACAACATCACCTATGAAAATGCTCAAGCCCGTGAACGGACTCAGATTCTAATGGATGTGGCCAATCAGGTAAACGGGATTGTCATCGGAACAGGCGACTTATCCGAACTGGCTTTGGGATGGGCGACTTACAACGGAGACCACATGTCGATGTATGCCGTTAATGTTGGCGTGCCGAAGACCTTGGTCCGTTTTATGGTTCAATGGGTGGCTGAGCATCAAATGGACAACGAAACGGCCAAGACATTGGCTGACGTGCTGGCCACACCTGTCAGTCCCGAATTGCTTCCAGCCACTGATGATGGAAAAATCTCGCAAAAAACAGAAGATTTGGTAGGACCGTACGAGCTGCATGATTTTTTTCTGTATCATAGTCTTCGCTTTGGTTTCCGTCCTAAAAAGATTCTTTGGATGGCTTGCAGGGCATTTGATGGGGTATACGGTGAAGAAACCATTCTCAAATGGTTGAAGACTTTCTATCAGCGTTTTTTCTCACAACAATTCAAACGATCGTGTCTTCCTGATGGGCCCAAAGTCGGTTCCATCAGTCTTTCTCCAAGAGGCGACTGGCGTATGCCAAGCGATGCGGCCGTCAGACTTTGGAAGGAAGATCTCGAATAACTTTTTGATTAAAACCTCTATCGAATGGCCAAAAAAATCATGATCAGGAAGGTCTCCGGTGACATGGAACCTTTCTCACGAAACAAATTAGCCTCTTCCTTGCATCGGTCAGGTGCAGATAAAGAAGCTGTCGAATCGATTATCACAGCTGTCGAATCGACCTTGTTTGACGGTATTTCAAGTAGAAAGATCTATGACATGGCATTTAGCTTGCTACGTAAAAAGCAACTAGGTATCGCTGCGCGCTATAAACTAAAAAAAGCCATGATGGAACTTGGTCCGACAGGCTATCCGTTTGAACATTTTGTCGGTGAAGTGTTCAGGCGGATGGGGTATGAGGTTGAGGTCGGTCAGGTGCTTCAGGGGCATTGCGTGACTCATGAAGTAGATGTGATTGCTACCAAAGGCAAAGAACAATATTTCATTGAATGCAAGTACTATCAGCGTACTGGCAAAAATGCCAATGTGCAAGTGCCTATGTATATCCGCTCACGGGTGAACGACCTCATCGAATACCGGAATACATTGGCCGAATTTGACGGATTTGATTTTAAGGGTTGTGTCGCAACCAACACGCGCTTTACCTCCGATGCCATCTCCTTCGGTGAATGTACCGGACTGCGTTTGTTGAGTTGGGATTATCCGAAAGGTAATGGCCTGAAAGAATTTATCGATCAGGAACGGATTTTTCCGATTACCGTGCTGACCAGACTGTTGGTCGCTGACAAACAAAAGCTAATGGAGCAGGGCATTGTGCTTTGCAACCAGCTGCTGGATTATCCGGATGCTCTTCCGACAATCGGCCTGGATGAGGCCAAACGACGCAAGGTGATGGAAGAGGTTCGTTATCTGTGCAGCTAAGCAATCAGTTCTTGTCTTTTTTGAGTGAATACTGGCAAGTTCTGTCTGCCGTGAATTCCAGTTGATTCAGCTCGTCATCCCATTGATTGAATTGAGAATGGTCGCGGAGAACGGCTTTCGTTTGTTTGATAAAGTTGCCGTTATGCAGTGTAGCATTCGATTCGTTCAAACGGATCTGGAGTCGATCAATACGGGTATTTGACAAGCTCAAGTGGGCATTTCTTTCTCCTTCGAAGGTTAACTGACCGATAGCGCATGCCAGGCTGCCGGTTCTGTTTTCATACTGGCTCCCCAGAATGATATACCCGCTGTTGGATCTGATGGTCAGCGAATCTGCTTTCAGGTTACTGAGGTTGATGTTGTTTCCATCATCCAATAGCGTACAGATCGAAGTGCATTCAATGATCAGGTTCCGTTGGTACTCGTCGGGGTCATATTTTCCTTTCAGATACAAGGTGTCGTTCTTAATGCAGTAAGCCGCCTTTTCTGCTCGTTCGTTTTTCGAATACAGGCGTATCAATCTGTTGGCTTTACCTGACCGGATGGCCAGTAGTCTTGAACCCTGTTCTGCCACGATGACGGAAAAATGCGGCAGCTCTGTCACTTCCTTTTGCTTTGCAGGGCTTCCACTGCTTTCATGTGTCTCCGAATAAATGAACAACGTCAGCATCCCTATCAGGATGAACACGCTAAAGGCGATGATTATAAGAGTGCTTTTTTTCATACGATCGTATTTTTTTCGTTCAAGGACATATGTAACTCGCATGATCAATGATCATCTGCTTGGACGCTTTTGCAAGCATGCTCGTTTCATAATGAGTCATTTAGTTTGAGTTGGTTCAACAAATCGGTCATATCAGCACTGGTCAGTTTCAGTAGCTTGGCTTTTTGGATGATGTCCGGTAGCTCGTTAGTGAAGAAATCAGTTCTTTCGATTTTGAAGATCACCCGGATGGCATTATCTGAAACGTAGAAACCGACACCTCGTTTGTTTTCAATGATGCCGTCTGCACTTAACAGCGAAAAGGTGCGCATGAGAGTGTTCCTGTTTACTTCGTATTCAGCTGCCAGGTCACGTAGCGAGGGAACCCTGTCGCCCGGCTGAAGTGTGCCCTCCATGACCTGACGACAAATAGTCTCTGCAATTTGCAGAAAGATACTTTTACTGGGTTTAAACTCCATACTCATCCTTGTAGCTCTTTTAGCTTGAAATACCCGATCGGCAAGCAAAACAACCAGGAAACCCCGGCAATAATATCTCTGAACAGGGTAATGGTCGTTAGTCCATTCCTAAGCGGAATGTCTTTTAGGGTTATGTCAAAGCCTATGGTCTCAGGAATAAAAATATGAGACAAAATCACCAGGCATGTCAGGCATAACATCAGCACGGTTACCCCCGACAACAGGCTTTTCATGACCGCAAAACGCTTGAAAAAAAGTCTGGCTGAAAACATAAAAGTACCAAGGGAGAAAATGCCTAGTCCTATAAACAGGCTACTCGAGTCGGTTGCATCTTTAAACAGTGGTTTGTATGTGAAGGAGTCGATGATGGAATCGTACCCTTGCATCAGGCAGATTGGTTGGGCTATCAACCTGGCCAGGTTGGTGGTTATCCAGTATAGGCATAAAGCCACCGGAATAAAGAACACAAACCGGATAACAAATTCAACTAGAAATTTTTCGAATGCCGATGCCGGTAGTAGTAAATAATGGCAGGTACCTTTTTCACTGTTCAGGTAAGGAAATGAGGAACTGACAAAAAGGCCTCCTGCAATCAGGCATAGAAACAGACTGCCTTGATAATTGCGCATGCCGAAGTGCATTTCGTGGGCTGTCATGGAAATGACCAGCATAAACAACAGGATAATGGTTGCTGAAGCTAGCACGGACAAATACCGTTTGTGATGAATGAGCAGGTCGTATGACAGCAGTTTGAAAAAACGGCCTGACTGAAAAAAATGGTTGGATGTCATGGCTTTGCAGTTAGATTTTTTTGTTGATGATGGCATTGAACAATAATTCCATATCGATGGCTGTTTCCTGGCTGTCTGTCGATGGCGTGACAATGCGGTAACCGAGTGGGCATCTTTCGGAATAAAGCACCTGATCGATCCCGGCAATACTGGTAACTGTTTCAAAATGAAGCGACTGACCGATGACTGACAGGTCTTTGTGATAGACGGTTTTGCCTTCATCAATGACCAGCAAGTTGTCGATAACCGTATCAATGTCCTTAACTTGATGGGTGGATATGATGACCAATTGCTCCTCGGAAATTGAGCTGACCAGGACTTTGCGGAAAACACTTTTGGAAGGGATATCCAGCCCATTGGTGGGTTCGTCCAATAACAGAATGTGGCAGTTTGTGGCCAAAGCAAAAGCAATCAGAAATTTTTTCCGCTGTCCGTGAGAGACGCGGCTCAGGTGGTCACTTCGTTTCAGCTCAAATTCTTTCAGGATGTTATCCAGTTTTGTGTCATCGAATAACGGGTAGAGTGGCGTGGCTGCCCGTGCATAACAATCGATGGTCACAGGAGGCAACGTGAATTCTTCCGGTACCATAAACAAGCTTGCCAGAAAATCCGGATGCCGTTCGACTGGATTAAACCCGTTGACATCAAGTTTGCCCTTTGACGGAGCCAGGAGACCGGAAATCAGTTTTAGCAAGGTGGTTTTGCCGGCACCGTTTTTGCCGAGCAGACCTAAAATGCTTCCGGTTTCAACTGTCAGTGAGAAATCGTTGAACAGCCCTGTTTTTCTTGGGTAGGAATACTCCACTTGGTTGATTGAAATCATGGCATGGTGTTTTAGTGGTCTACATTGATATGACACAAAGAAACCGTTTTTTTTACTAATAGCAACGAAAATAGCTGTTTTTTTTACCGAACAGCGTGGAAAAGGTTAGGCTCTGATGATTGGTTTTTTTATCTTTGCGGCAAATACGGAAAAATTTCATCATTTAACTCAATAAGGTATTATGCAAACAATCGATCAATTCAAATTTGCCGGAAAGAAGGCATTTGTGCGCGTTGAT
>JAUZOU010000103.1 GCA_030706285.1 Bacteroidota bacterium | reverse complement strand
TGTAAAGACGGATAAGATATTGGTATTTCATTCAGTTTTGTAATGGTTAAACGTGTTATAGCTGCGCCATCCATTCTACATCTAATTTGAGCATATACACGTTCGCTATTTAAATAATATTTTAAATATCTGCCATCAATAATTTTCCTGTTTTGTTTTAGTAAAGCTACACTTGACAATAAACTAAATTCTTCATCCAATGTATTGATAGTCGCAATTCCAGTAGTGGCTCCATCTTTGATATAAAGGACATCACCTTTTTCTGGATTGCAACGAGCAAAAATACTTTTATGATCTTCTTCTGCAACGTAGGTTATATTTGTCAGATCAATTCCTTCTTTTTTTATGTTTTTTGCAGTTATATATTTATATTTCCCTGTTTGAGTATTTACAGGAGAGTTATGCGTTCCATCTGTAAGTTTTATGCATATTTCTTTAAGATGTTTAATGCTCCAATCATCCTTAGTATCCAATTCATTACTTAATACCCTTTCAAACAACTCCCTCGCGTTTTGTAGATTGCGTTCGGCATTGGCTTTGAGGTGGTCTATTTTTTCAAAGGCTTCGTCTAAGAGAGCAACGATTCGGTGTTGCTCGGAAAGAGAAGTTGGATAGGTAATGATTATCTCTTTTAATTTTGCCTTGTTCAGCGTTTTTCCTTTTACTTTAACATCACCTTCGGCAGCTTTGTCCCAATTAAAAAATTGTAAATAATTATACAGAAAATATTTGTCTATTAAATCATTTCTTTTGAAGAGTAACGCTGCAATTGCTTCGTTAGTGTATAGATCACAACCGGCAAAAGCCAAGCGCCCTAATGTCAATTTAAAGCTAAGCATTAAGGTGCCTTCTTTTACAATTTTGATATTTTCAGCCGCAGAATCAGAAATATATTCTTTACTGTCAATAACAATGTTGTTTTGACAGTTCAATAAATCGGCAATAGATAGCCAAATATTTGTTGTTTTCTTTTCTTTATCCCAATAGGAAGAATTTCCTCTGAAGGGAGTTTTACCCAATTCAATATTGCATAAGTCTCCAAGTTTTATATTTTTCCACCCTTCCTTCATTTCAGCAAACTTAAAATATCGTTCAACAACAGGGCGTTTTCCTCGTTCAGTTCCTGCATTTCGGCAGCTATTTCAGCGGGTGTACGGAGTATGGTCTCCTCTTTTCGATTGGGATTTTTTACAGAGAGATCTAAGGTATCTGAATCGAGATCGGCTACACGAACGGACCATGAGCTCTCGCTGTCGGCTTGGGTGTGCTGAAGTTTCACAAATTCAGCCAAATCTTTTTCGATAAGAGGATTGGTTTTTCCCAGATTGCGGTCGAGGTTCAGTTGATAATACCATATTTTGTCAGTGGATTGCCCTTTATTGAAAAACAGCACCACAGTTTTTACACCGGCACCGGTGAAAACGCCACCAGGCAAATCGAGTATGGTATGTAGGTTACATTCTTCCAACAATTTGCGGCGTAGTGCAACTGAAGCATTGTCTCCGTTGCTCAAAAAAGTGTTTTTAATAACAATTCCGGCACGCCCACCAGCCCGTAAACGCTTGATAAAATGCTGCATAAAGAGATAGGCGGTTTCACTGGAGCGTATCGGAAAATTGTGCTGTACCTCGTCACGCTCTTTACCCCCGAAAGGTGGATTTGCCAGTATAACATCGAAACGATCTCGCTCCTGCACATCGGCCAGATTTTCTGAAAGCGTGTTGGTGTGAATAATATGGGGCGCTTCAATTCCGTGCAAAATCATATTCATGATTCCGATAATGTAGGCGAGCCCTTTTTTCTCCTTCCCAAAAAATGTACGACGTTGCAGCGTGTCCATATCGTCCACACCTTTGGCATTTTTTTTCAGATAGTTGAACGCTTCGCAAAGGAAGCCTGCACTGCCACAGGCAGGGTCGTAAATCGTATTGCCAATTTCTGGATTTACCACCTTGACTATGGTACGTATAAGCGGACGTGGTGTATAATATTCGCCACCATTACGACCGGCACTGCCCATGCGATGGATACGGCTTTCGTAAAGATGGCTTAGTTCATGCTTTTCTTTGCTGCTCTGGAATTTCAGTTCGTCCACAATCCAAAGTACCTCGCGCAGGTTATAACCACTTGAAACACGGTTGCGAAGTTCACCAAAAATTTCTCCTATCTTATATTCAATCGTGAAAGGCGAAGTTTCTTCGTTTTTGAACTTGCGGAGGTACGGAAATAGTTGCAGGTTGACAAAATCAATCAGGTCATCGCCAACCAGGGCTTTGTTGTAGTCAGGCTTTCCATCCTCTGTTCTGGGAGCTGCCCAGTTTGGCCATCGGTATTTATCGGCAATAATGGGTTGATATGTTTCGTTTTTCAGCATAGCTTCCAATTTGCGGGCTGATTCGAAATCATCCAAATATTTGAGAAACAGCACCCAAGAGGATTGCTCTACATAATCTAATTCACTTCCACAACCTGCATCTTTGTGCAGAATATCATCAATGTTTTTAAAAGCCTGTTCAAACATGTTTTAATTCAATAGGAAAACAATAGAATTTATTTTTTGATTTTACTGTTTAAATCGTCCGGTCTGTTTTATGACATTAAAGATTCTAGCTGTCTGATTAGTTCTCTGAGCGATTAATAAAAGTAATGAATACGAAAATACAAAGAAATTTAATACAGAAGTTTCATAAACAAAAATAAACTAAAGCCAAGTGACTTATTCGATTGCAAACGTTCATAACGTGTCTTCACTGATGTCCGGAGAACATTCACCAGATCAGCTAGCTGATGAATCGGCTCCAAAAATAGGTTGTAAAAGTTGTTGATATTGTATCGCTTATGGATATCTTCACTCTATGAGTTTAGCCGCTATCTCATTTGTTCAATTACGTATGGCATCATAGCCACATTATTTGCAGCTCATTTCATTCTGAAGGTCGTTGTAACGCTTTCTTTGCCCAGATAAAAGAGCTTGGCTTTAACTGTGCCGGCCTGGCAAGGAACTGTAGCCTGCCATAACGGAGAGGTCTGAGAAGGTTCGGTGTTATTGATGGTGTAACGGATTTCAGCGCCTGTTACTGAGGAATTCGCATATAGATAGCCATCTTTAATGTAGAGGCCTGGCTGCGGCAAGCGGAAATTTACGCCCAGTTTATTCCAGTAGGGCATTTCTTTTTGAGTGATGATCGAATGAAACCGGATCAAGTCAGTGTCGTACGCTTGCTGTTCTGACGTTGAATCAGTTAACAAAGACCATGATGGCTCGGCATTCCAGGCTCTTTCTGCACATCCTAATAGTTTAGGAAACAGGTAATACTGCACCATTCCGAAATTCCGAAGCGTTTCAGCAAATAATTCTGCCTGGATGCCTATGATGTGCTTTCTTCCTTCGGCAGTCAGCTTTTCCTTGCTTTGTCCGGCAGAAACCACATTCACCGGCTCACCGGACATCGTTGTCCTGATAGAACGATAAATGGAAAAAGGCAGTAATGAGAACGTCTTTTGTTCATCCACAAATCCTCCCCAATGGAGTCCAGGTTCGTTTGGATGTTTGTTGTAGGCCAAATCCAAGTATAATTTGTTCACATTGCTCAGTATCACCTGATAACCTTTATTGGCCAGGTTGTATGGAATTTGGTCTGTTCCCCATTCTGGATTTGTTCGCCAGCAATAAGCAAAAGCATTATGTTGGGAAAAGAAAGTATCATCGACTGCCGTATGATTTAACGCAATCTCCTGCCAACCGCTCATTTTCAACTGATGCTTTTGCAGAAGCAAAGCGATTTGTTTGAAATAGTAGTTTTCCAATTCGGAACTTTTAGTCAATTTGTTCGTTTTCATCAAAGCCTGACACGGTTTGGACCCTAACCAAGCGCCATTAGGAACTTCATCTCCACCAATGTGGATGGTAGTCAGAGGGATATTTGCTTCGCGGTACATGGCGGCGATCTCTTTGATCACTTTATCCAAAAAATGATAGGTCGAAGGAAGGGCCACATTCATCACATTATCTACATACCATTGAGCAGAAACATAAACTGATGTATCTTCCGGATCGCTCAGCACGTATTCTCTTGCTTTGATCACATCCTTTTTCGCATATTTTTTATAGCGGGCTTTCATCGATACAATGGCAGCCCGGGAATGGCCGGGGGACTCAATTTCCGGAATAACCTGAATATGATGGGTGGCTGCAAACTTTAGAATTTCAATAAAGTCTTTCCTGGAATAAAATCCATTGCTGGCCGAATTTAAATTTTCAGGATCGTAACAGCCTTCGTATGCAGGATAAAGCATCTTCGCCTCATCAACCGTATGACCCCGGTGCCCTCCTACCTCGGTCAGTTCTTCAAGTCCGGGAATGGCGATTCTCCATCCTTCGTCATCCGAAAAATGGAGGTGCAAGACCGTCATTTTATAGGCTGACATTTCATCCAGAAGCTTTATCAAATTGTTCTTGGTTGTGAAATCTCTGGCAATGTCGAGCATAAATCCGCGATACAGCAGATCAGGATAGTCAATGATGGACAAATTCTCCAACTTACAGGGAATGGTTTTGCCTTTAAACATGCCTAGAAAAGTTTGGATACCATCGAATATGGCGTGGGTGGTATTTCCCTGAATTGAAACAAGATTGTCCTTGATCGATAGCTGATAATACTCCTCATTGACCGGAACAACCGTTTCGGGAAGTCTGGTCAGTCTAATGCCGGTTTTACCGTGATCTCCAACTTTTATGCCATACAACTCGTTGAGTTTTTCTGCCAGAATCGTTGATTCCGATGAATAGGCATTGTCATAGTTTAAGCTAATCTCATCAGATATCAGAGATTGGCCTTCTACCGGCACCACCGTTTTAACACCAGGAATCAGGTCAGCCGGGGTAAGTGATACCGGACTGGTAAAAAGTTGGTTTTGTTTATAGAGTTCCATGCCATCCGAAAAGGGACCCTCTTCAACACCTCTTGATTTATCTCCAAAGGATGTCGTAAATGGCACTAACGTAAGTTTAACAGGAAGAGGGGCACTTTCCTTTTTTCCATGATGGACAATCATATAAGCGCCCTCAGGTGCTTGAGTCATCTTTAACAGAGCTTTTGTATAACTAATGGAAACCAACAAAGAATCGTGGCTTCCAATAGTACGATAAGTCGAAGCTGGATACATCCTAAAATAATTCGCATTCACTGCGTTGATTTTCACCGGAGCCTCTTCCGGTTGAATGATTTTCAGGGGCAACTGGGAAAAATAGATGGCCCAATTATTGTCCAAGGGTTTATCCGAATTATTTTTAATCAGAAAAGAATACTGGTAATAATTGGTTTCAGGATTCCGTTCCCCTTGTTCCCATGTCAGGGTTACAGGTGCTTCTTTCACTTTGGCTTCTGAATGGCCTGAAAAAAACACGATCACAAAAACAACTATAACATGCCACTGTTTCATCTGGATCTAAGTATTTGATGAGTCTTTTACCCTATGCCGACCGGTTTTTTTACAAAAGTAACATACTCAGCGTATTTTTCTCGCTAAAACGCTTAAAGAAGCCGCTATTTTGATTGGGTGTATCAACATAATCGCCTCAATTTATGATCAATGCAACGGTAGGTTTTGATTAGTTAAAGAAGACCCTTCATTGTATCTATGATATCTTTAATGGTTCTTATTCATTTTATTCAAGAAAAAAAACTCATAAATAATTATCCAGTTTGTCAAGAGTCCTTAACTTAGCGGCTTTTGAATATCCAAAAACTGGTTAACAGGTAGGATTGATCCTTTTATTGAACTTATAGACTATTACTCATGATGAACAAGAACGACACAGAAAAAGGAAGCACTTTATTGATTCCATTGCTTATTATCGGCGTATTGTTTTTTGTCATTGGCTTTGGTGTCGGAATCAGCGGCTTTTTAACCCCATTTTTGAAAGATGCCTTACATCTTACTGAAGCTCAATCTTATTTAGTGACAGCAGCCATATTTTCAGCTTTTGTTATTTTTGGATCTCCAGCAGGCTGGGTTATAAAAAAAATCGGGTATAAAAAAAGCATTGTCATCGCACTGATTATCATGGCTGCCGGAATGATTTTGTTTGTTCCTTCGGCCAACGCTGCAAGTTATCCTGTTTTTCTACTGGCACTTTTTGTAGGCGGGATAGGAAATACTCTTTTGCAGGCATCCGTAAACCCGTACGTAACCATTATCGGCCCGCATGAAAGCGCTGCTGCACGCATGTGTATGATGGGAATCATGAATAAATTGGCCTGGTGGTTGGGACCGTTATTTCTTGGACTGTTCCTTGATTTGAAAAATGTCCATTTAAATCAAGTCGCTTTTCCATTTTATATTGTAACAGGTATTCTCTTGATTCTAAGTCTATTTATCTATTTTTCCCCGCTTCCGGAAGTAAAAGCGGCCGGAGAAGATGAAACCGGCGAAATAGCAACCAGCAAGTATGCCACCGATAAAACAAGTATCTTTCAACTGCCCCATTTATTATTGGGTGCTTTTGCCTTGTTTTTATATACAGGTGTCGAGACATTACCAATGGCCTCGATCATAGGTTTTGCCAAAACGATCTACGGAAGCAATCTGGCCAATCCGGAAGGTTTCGCCAAATATGTACCGATTGGCATGTTTGTCGGCTATATTTTTTGTGTCGTGATGACTCCCAGGTTTATATCACAGACAAAGGCGTTGAAGATGCTCACCATCATTGCATTGATCGCTTCATTTTGTGTCGTTCTCCTGCCTGGAGCAATAGGAATCTACGCGTTGATTGCTATCGGATTTGCAAATTCAATTATGTGGGGTGCCCTTTGGGCCCTTACTATCGCAGATCTGGGCAAATTCACTAAATCAGGGGCCTCTTTGTTGGTGATGAGTATTGTAGGCGGCGCCGTCATTCCGTTGATTTTCGGTTTTTTAATCGATTCATTCAAAACCGGTGAGGTTGCGACAATGGCCGATTATCAACAGGCGTACTGGATTTTTATACCTGCCTATTTGTACATTTTATATTTTGCAACATTCGGTCACAAAATCCGTAAGTAAACAATCAATGGAGCGGAAAGATTGTTTTGAATGGACAAGGTGTTGGTTCCTTACATCGGTAACATTGAAAAAGTGAAAGAGCCCCGTCATAAACCTTATACTTTTGTTCTGAAGGCTTTGGTGAAATGATGTTTTAAACGATCGCTGGGCACCCGGTTAAGGCCAGCGTCATTTCATCCATACAGCGGGGAAATGGTTGCTGCAAGTATGAAATCAAGCTAAGTTAATCTGAAGCCATAAAGCACTGAAAAACATCATGTTGAAAATGCGATTGCCGTATATGACGACTCGTTTAAGCCTTGGGATGCGCCTACAAATAAATAGCCGGCCTATCAAATAGATCATTCATTGTATTTAACACGAAGTTGCATTTTTGAGAAAAGAAAATTCAATTTTAAGCATTTGAATTGCGGCAAATGCTTTTTTCTTTGTATCAAAGTGAATTTTTGGAGTGAGAATCATTATGGCTCATTGAAGATATCTTTTCGGCATACATATATTGCATATTACTTCAAAGAAATTTTCACACTGATATTGTCATGTAAAAATCATCTGATTATAATAAGAAATATATATTCATATAATTAGTTGTTTATAAAAAAAATGTATTTTTACGCCAGAATATATATATAATATTTCAAAATAGATTAATAACTGATTGCCTGCTCTACCTATGAAGCGTTTCATTTACTACAGCCCTTAAGTAAATGGCTCACCGCTAGCTCCATTTTGCTTTGCCCGGAGACGAATATTTCGTTTCACTTCAGCCAGCATAATGAATTGATATTCATTATTATTTCTCTTTTTTACTATAGAGAAAAACACAGCACACAGAATATAATAACGAACCAACAATACCATTTATGAAAAAGTTTTTCGCATTTCTAATCATGGCTGCGGTCACTTGCTCATTTACGCTTCATGCTCAAGTGTGGGACGGCAGTATAGCTAGTGATTTCGATGGCGGGTCTGGCACGGAAACAGATCCCTATCAGATTGCCAATGGTGCTCAGTTAGCCTATTTAGCAAACCTCATCAACACGTCTTGTAATTTCAGTAATGGAAAATACTTTCAACTGACGGCAGACATCATTCTGAACGAAAATGTCTTGTCTGAGGCCGACACACTCAATACCGGCAATTTTTATGAATGGACACCTATCGGAGAAGACAACGGATATCACCATTTCAGCGGAACCTTCGATGGTAACGGACATTCAATCAAGGGGCTTTACATTAATAATGGTAATAACTTCAGAGGCCTGTTCGGCTATATTGAGAGTGCTGTAATCAGAAACCTTACTATAGAAAACTCATATCTAAAAGGAGGCGATTATACCGGAGCTTTCGTTGGCTATTCAAAACTATCTTCAGTAAAATCGTTGATTAGTAAAGCAAAAATCATTAGCACTGCAAGTGGATTAGGTGGTATTATCGGATACAATGAGGGGAACACAACCATTGATAGTTGCAGCAATTATGGAGCCATTACTTCAAGCAATGGTGCGGGGGGTATCATAGGAGCAAACGGCAATTCCTCGCCTATCTCCAATTGCAGCAATTATGGCACTATTGATGCGATGTTTCGAACAGGAGGTATCGTAGGAAGTAATGGCTCCTCTTCTGCCATTAGCAACTGCATCAACACAGCTACCGTAAAGAGTAGTGATGATCCGGCTTTGGGTGGCATCGCCGGTTTCAACAAATCATCTATCACGAATTGCAAAAATACAGGCCCTATCTTTGGTTCAAACAATGACAACAATAATGAAAACGCGGTCGGAGGCATTGTAGGTTTGCAAGGTGCTTCTGCTTCAATCAGCAATTGCAGCAATCAAAAAGAAGTGAGCTACATTAACACAAGCAGCCCAGATCAAAATCATTACGCATTTGTTGGCGGTATCGTCGGGAAC
>JAUZOU010000102.1 GCA_030706285.1 Bacteroidota bacterium | reverse complement strand
CTGATTTTTTAACTATCTTTGCACAGCTAAAAAATGTTTCATTTATGACGACGACCGAACAGATAAAAGAAGTTCAGGAACGCGAGCACGCGTTGAGGAGGTATCTTTGACATCGATACAAAGATTATACAACTCGAAGAAGAAGAATTAAGGACCCAGGTCCCCGGATTCTGGGACGATAACAAAGCCGCTGAGGTTCAGATGCGCAAGGTGAAGGAAATCCGTGGGTGGATTGAAGCCTACAATGAACTGGTCCGCATCAATGAAGAGCTCCAACTGGCCTATGATTTTCAGAAAGAAGAAGTGGCGACCGAAGAAGAGGTGGATGCGGCCTATGCTTGCAGCGTTCAGATGACGGAAGAGCTGGAATTGAAGAACATGCTTCGTCTTGAGGAAGACAAACTGGGTGCGGTATTAAAGATCAATTCAGGCGCTGGCGGGACTGAAAGCCAGGACTGGGCTTCCATGTTGTTCCGCATGTACCAGCGATGGATTGAAAATCACAAATATAAAATCAATATCACCAATTTTCAGGAAGGCGATGAAGCCGGTATCAAGACGGTAACCATGACGGTCGAAGGTGATTTTGCCTATGGCTATCTCAAGTGCGAAAATGGGGTGCATCGCCTGGTAAGAGTTTCTCCGTACAATGCCCAGGGCAAGCGGATGACGTCCTTTGCCTCTGTTTTTGTGGTGCCGTTGGTGGATGATACCATTGAAATTGAAATCAAGGATTCTGATATTACCTGGGATACGTTTCGTTCGTCAGGAGCCGGTGGCCAGAACGTCAACAAGGTAGAAACCGGTGTCCGTTTGCACCATGCGCCTACTGGTATTGTCATTGAAAATACCGAAAGCCGGTCCCAGTCGAACAATAAGGAAAATGCCCTGCGGTTGCTGAAATCTCAATTATATGAGATTGAGCTGGAAAAGCGTCGCGCTGAACAGCAAAAGATAGAAGCCGGGAAAAAGAAAATCGAATGGGGCAGTCAGATACGCAGTTACGTGTTTGACGACCGGCGGGTAAAAGATCATCGGACCAATTTTCAGACGTCCAATGTACAGGCTGTGATGGACGGTGACCTGGATGGCTTTATTAAAGCTTACTTGATGGAATTCGCGGCTGAGGATGCCCAAAAAGAATAAGATGACTTAAGGAGCACCGTCTCATTAAGCTGATTTGAACCTGTTGGCTGAATGAAAGAAAAATCGTATTATCCGTGGCTGGTGGTTTTTATGCTGTGGTTTGTCGCCCTGTTGAACTATTTGGACAGGCAGATGCTCTCCACCATGAAACCATCGATGATGATGGATATCGGCGAACTGTCTTCAGCTGAAAATTTTGGCCGTCTGATGGCCGTCTTTTTGTGGATTTATGCCTTTATGAGCCCGGTTTCGGGCATCATAGCCGACAGGATAAACCGGAAATGGCTGATTGTCGGAAGCCTGTTTATCTGGTCGGGCGTTACCATGGCCATGGGGTTTGCTACGACGTTCAATCAACTCTTGGTGTTACGTGGCATCATGGGCATTAGTGAGGCTTTCTACATTCCGGCCGGGTTATCACTGATCGCCGATTATCATCAGGGGAAGACCCGGTCCATCGCTATTGGTATACATACAACGGGTATTTATCTGGGACAGGCTTTCGGCGGTTTCGGAGCCGCTGTCGCCAGCCATTTTTCCTGGCAGCTGACTTTTCATGCCTTAGGATTGGTCGGTATTGTTTATGCCCTGGTACTCATCGTTTTTCTGAAAGAGAAAAAGACCTATACGATCACCCCCGGTACAAAGGCGTCAGTAGTTGAAGAACTGTCTATGGCCATCAAGGGGCTGGGCGTGTTGCTTGGCAACATCGCCTTCTGGGTGTTACTGTTTTATTTTTCTGCCCCGAGTCTTCCGGGGTGGGCCGCCAAAAACTGGTTGCCGACCCTGTTTTCTGAAACGCTTCGGATGGACATGTCTCAAGCAGGGCCATTGGCTACCATCACGATTGCCATGTCTTCTTTTATCGGCGTATTGATCGGAGGGCTGATGTCAGACAGGTGGGTTCAGAAAAATTTGAAAGGCCGGATTTACACAAGTGCCATTGGATTGGCCCTGACGGTGCCGGCTCTTTGCCTGCTTGGCTACGGCACCGGTATCGGTGCGATTGTATCGGGCGGTATGTTGTTTGGATTAGGATTTGGTATGTTTGATACCAACAACATGCCGATTTTATGTCAATTTGTTTCACCCCGCTACCGGGCTACCGGTTATGGCCTGATGAATCTGGCCGGAATCTCTGCCGGAGCCTTTATTACCGACTTGATTGGTAAATCGGCCGATCATGGCAATATGCGGGAAAGTTTTGCCTGGTTGACCATTGTGGTGGCCATTGCGATAGTGTTGCAGTTGGTTATGCTGCATCCGGAGACCGTTAATAAGACGGAAGATTAGGTTAGTAGGTTGTCTTAGTTATTTAATTAATTCTTTGCACGTTATGGGAAAGAAGAAAGTTGTCGTTATCGGCGGTGGCTTTGCCGGTATCCAGTTGGTGAGAAAACTGGATGAAAACGTATTTGATGTGATCCTGATCGATAAAATCAATCACCATCAGTTTCAGCCCCTGTTTTATCAGGTAGCTACATCGCAGATCGAACCTGCCAGTATTTCATTTCCTTTTAGAAGTATCTTCAAGGATAAAAAGAATGTTCAGATCCGGTTGGCCAATGTGGAACGTATCGATCAGGAACGTCAGATTGTATCGACGACCATCGGGGAGTTTGAGTATGATTATCTGATCATTGCCATCGGCTGCCGGACCAATTTCTACGGGAACAAGAACATTCGTGAAAAGGCTTTCTCCCTGAAAACCACCTATGATGCCATAACCATCCGCAACCATGTACTGCAAAATTTTGAAGATATCATTTCTGCAACAGATGAGGAAAAAGAACGTTTTCTGAACTTGGTCATTGTTGGGGCAGGACCAACCGGCGTAGAGTTGGCCGGCGCTTTTGCGGAAATTAAAAAAAGTATTTTGCCGAAAGATTTTCCTGGTATCGATTTTTCCAAATTCCAGATATTCCTGATTGAAGGGGCTTCGACACCGCTGGGCGCTTTAAGTAATCAATCGAAAGTAACGTCGGCCAACTATCTGAAGCGAATGGGCATCAAACTCAAGACTCAAACGTTTGTAAAGGATTATGACGGAGACGTCTTAACGCTCAATACCGGCGAAACCATCAAGACCAGAACGGTAATCTGGGCTGCCGGTGTCAAAGGAAGACTGATGGAGGGCTTTGCGCCCGAAGTGATCCTGCCTGGAAACCGTTTGAAAGTCAACCGGTACAACCAGCTGGAAGGGAGCCGGAACGTGTTTGCGGTTGGCGATATCGCCTGCATGCAAACGCCGGCCTATCCGAATGGACATCCGCAGGTCGCCAACGTGGCCATAACTCAGGCTAAACTGCTGGCTAAGAATCTGAAGAAAATCGAGTTGCCATCTGGAAAACTGACTGAATATGAATATCATGACCTTGGTTCCATGGCGACCATCGGTACCAACAAGGCTGTGGTGGATTTTCCATTCATCCATTTCAAAGGCCTGATTGCCTGGTTCATCTGGATGTTCCTGCACCTGATGCTCATCCTGAGTGTCCGTAACAAGTTGATTATTTTCATTAACTGGGCTTGGGCATATCTGAAAAAAGATACCTCTTTGAGATTGATTCTGACCAGCCAGGACGAAAAAGGCAATTGACCCTGCGTCTCGTTAGAATCAGGGCTTGTATGGATCAATTTAAAGACTTGTGGGCTAACGTCCATCCCGATCAACCGCAAGTTTAAAATTTTCAATAGTAGTTATGGGGAAGGTGCTGATCGGGCGGTTGCTTTAAGTCGCCGCAGCCTGCCCGTGCCCGCTTCACTACCGGCTACTATTCATCAGCCGACTAATCAGTTGATAATTTTCGGGGGAACTAATTTGGTCCGTTTGTATCGTGATGTCAGAATACGTTTGATTGCTCCTCAAAGATGGAAACGCTGACGTTCGAAGTGAAATGAATGAACCTAAAAACAAAAAACGGGATCTGTCATGCAACAGATCCCGTTTTTTGTTTTTAGTGTGATGCCCTGTTTTTACAAGGCTTTTTCTTTGACCAGATATTCGGCTATCTGAACGGCATTCAGGGCAGCCCCTTTCCGGATTTGGTCACTGACCGTCCAGAATGTCAACCCATTCGGATTGGCCAGGTCTTTACGGATACGGCCGACGTAGACCGGATTTTTCCCAGCTACAAACAAAGGCATCGGATATTCTTTGGCGGCATCGTTTTGCTGCAGGATGACGCCCTCTGCTTTGGCAAACGCGTTTTTGGCTTCTTCGACGGAAACCGGACGTTCGGTTTCAATCCAGGTGGATTCGGAATGGGCACGCAACACCGGTACCCGGACGCAGGTCGCACTGACCACAACATCGGAATGCATGATTTTGCGTGTCTCATTGTACATCTTCATTTCCTCTTTGGTGTAACCGTTTTCAAGGAAGACATCTACCTGAGGAATAACATTGTACGCCAACTGATAAGCAAATTTTGAAACAGTCGGCTCTTCGCCGTTGATGAGCTGTTCGTATTGATGCTCAAATTCGGCCATAGCAGAGGCTCCGGCTCCGGAAGCTGCCTGATAGGTCGAGACATGGACCCGTTTGATGTGTGACAGGTTCTCGATGGCTTTCAGCGCAACGACCATCTGAATGGTTGTACAGTTCGGATTGGCAATGATGTTGCGCGGGCGGATTTTGGCATCGGCAGCATTGACTTCCGGAACGACCAACGGCACCTCTTCGTCCATGCGGAAAGCGCTTGAATTGTCAATCACGACGGCACCATATTTAGTCATTGTTTCGGCAAATTCTTTCGATGTTCCTGCACCGGCAGAAGCAAACACAAGATCGATATCTTTAAAGTCATCGTTGTGTTTAAGCTCTTTCACGGTAATCTGTTTACCACGGAAGGTGTAAGAGGTTCCTGCACTACGGGAAGACCCAAACAACACCAGCTCATCCATCGGAAATCTTCTTTCCGCCAGCACCCGCAGGAATTCTTGTCCTACGGCACCGCTTGTACCAACAATAGCTACTTTCATTTTGAGTTAATAAAATGTAAATAAAATAATAGAAAACCTACAAAATATACCTATATTTGTCAGGACTGATATCCTATAAGGCACAAAAGTACGATTTTTCCTAAATTTTCTGGATGGTATGCGAAAAAAACTCCTAATAATCTGCCTGATACGTACATTGGCATTGCCGGCTGCCAATTATGGCGATCTCGTTTTCAGTGAGATCATGGCCGATCCGGAGCCCTGTGTCGGATTGCCTGAGGTTGAATACCTGGAATTGTATAACCGGACTGATCAGGTCGTTTCGCTGGCAGGATGGGTGTATTTGTATGATTCAAAAAGTGTTGCGTTTCCAGTAAGTTCCATTCAGCCGGGAGGCTATTTGGTGCTTTGTTCCAAGACCAATGCAGCCTTATTTGAAGCCGGTTTGCCGGTTGCTGCTTTTCCTGCTTTTCCTGCGTTGGCCAATACAGGCAAAACCATCTGTCTGATTTCGGCTGAAGGGACCTTGGTGAGTTGTGTCGCGTATGAGGATGACTGGTATCCGGACGGTTTTAAGCGGAAAGGAGGGTGGAGCCTGGAATGCATCGATACCGGCAATCTCTCCGGAGCAGCGGCGAACTGGACGGCATCCGTCGATCCGGCGGGAGGAACGCCAGGTCGTGCCAATTCTGTCAAGGCCATCAACCCGGATACTCAATATCCGCTTTGTTCCCGTTTGTACGTGCTGTCTTCCAACCGGTTGGAATTACAGTTCTCCAAACGGATGCAGGCAGACTGGCTTTCCAATTCCTCCAATTTCTATTTCAGGACTGGTAGCAACATGATCATTCAGACAACACCAGATTATCCTGGCCTCAACTCTCTGACGCTTTGCTTAAGCGATACGTTGACGGCAGGCTGTACCTATGACTTGATTGTCAGAAACTTGTCGGATGTTTCGGGACACATCTGTCCGGATACCAGTCTGCTGCTGGCACTCCCGTTAAAGCCGGACAGTTTTGATTTGAGCCTGAACGAGCTGATGTTCAATCCTGCAACCGGTGGTAGTGATTACGTGGAAATCGTTAACCGGTCACACCGCTGTCTGGATTTATCGGATGTATGGTTGGCCAGCTACTCGGAATCGGGCGTACTGAATGAAGGTTGCCGGTTGGCAGAGAAGCCGGTACCCTGTATGCCTGGCAGCTATTGGCTGCTATCGGCAAGAGCTGATTCATTGGCACGTTATACAGGAAGTGATAGTCTGAGTCATTTTCTGAATCTTGCCGGAATGCCGTCTATGCCCGATGACGCCGGCCATTTGGTCTTGCTGACGACAGCAGGCAACAAACTGGATGACGTCGCTTATCTGGATGACTGGCATTTTGTGTTGATGAGTGAAAAGGAAGGCGTTGCTCTCGAAAAAATTCATCCAGACGATGCTTCCGATCGACGGGCATCCTGGACGTCGGCCTCTTCCTTATCAGGATATGGTACACCAGGCTATCGAAACTCGCAGTACCGGGACCGGTCTGAAACAGATGACACGTTTCTGACTGTTGATCAGGTCTGGTTAAGTCCGGACAATGACGGCCTTAATGACCGGATCTGTCTGACGTTGGCACCGCCAGAACCGGGGACTGTCAGTCTGACCCTGTATGACCTGACCGGAAGGGTTGTCCGGCATTTATTGAGGAACCAATGGCTGGGCACCATGGATCGGATCTGCTGGGATGGAACGGCTGATGCCGGATGGATGGTTCCGTATGGCAGATACATCCTGTTTGCCCTGTATTGTACGCCTGATGGAAAGGTTCAGGAAAAAAAGCTGGTGCTCAGTGTGCTCTTGTAAGTTGAGCTGGATTCCGTATCTTTGCCGGCAAGATCAGTTGGCGGACAAGTCAGTTGACACGGACTGATTTGTTTCAATAAATTTAGGAAGAAAGACTATGATAGAGGGTGAAAATTTGCACAAATCGTTTGGCTCGCTGCACGTATTGAAAGGTGTAAATATCCATGTAGAGACCGGTGAAATTGTCTCTGTTGTCGGTCCGAGTGGTGCTGGAAAGACCACTTTGTTACAGCTGCTGGGTACGTTGGATAAAGCAGACAGTGGCGATATCCGGATTGGCGGCAAGCAAATTTCAAAATTAAAAGACAGGGAGCAAGCCGAATTCAGAAACAAGCACATCGGTTTTGTTTTTCAGTTTCATCAGCTGTTGCCGGAATTCACTGCTCTTGAAAATGTCATGATTCCAGCCCTGATTTCAGGCGATTCTCATAAGATAGCCGAGAAAAAAGCCAGGGAAATCCTTCAGTACATGAAAATGCAGGATAGGCTCGGGCATAAGCCCGCTCAGCTCTCCGGCGGAGAAAACCAACGTGTCGCTGTAGCCAGGGCCTTGGTGAACCATCCGGATGTGGTATTGGCCGATGAACCTTCAGGCAGTCTCGATACGAAAAATAAAGAAGAACTGCATCAGCTGTTTTTTGATCTGCGGAATGAACTCAACCAGACATTTGTGATTGTTACGCATGATACCCAGTTGGCCAGATTGACCGATCGCGTACTCGAAATGAGGGATGGGTTGATCTTGGCAGAAAATGACGATTGAATGGGTCAATGACCCCGTTTTATTGTCGCCAGCCTGAAAAGGATAGCGACAATAATACCTGACAAGGCACCGCCCATGTCAAAACAGAGATCAATGATATCACCTGTCCTGTAGTCCGTCAGGGTGGATTGGATGATTTCAATGCCGCCGCCTATCAGCAAAGAAAGCAGTCCCGCTTTTATCAACAATCCGGCAGGCTTCCTCTTTTTCTCAGGATCGGACCGGAACGACTCCAGAATATACAATAAACTAAAGGTGAAATACATGCAAAAATGGACCACCTTGTCGATATAGGGTATCGAGTCGAGTTCGTTATTCTGTGGAATTCTGATGACACAAAGAATCAGAATCATGATACCGCACAGCACTGAAAAAATATGGTATTTGCAGTATAGCTGCAGGACCATCCGATGTTTGACCATATCAGTCGTTTAATTTTCTGCAAAGGTACTTATTTTCCGCTATACAGCCATGGTTATCACATGTATTGTACTATATTTGTGTTAAATAAATGAGAACAATATATGTGGAAAGATTACTTTTATTTAAATAAAAGAGAACGGTCGGCTTTGTGGGTGTTTACGGTATTGATTGTCTTGACGCAGATGGCAATATGGACGGTTCCGGCGTGGTTGCCCCGTCTGACCGGTTTACTTGTCAATAAAGGTCAGCCAACTGATTCCCTTGCCTTACCGCTCGCTGAGGATGGCTTTGGAAAGACGGATCGGCCAAGATATGACAGGCGGGAGACGGGCCGGTGGTCATACGGCAAACCATGTGTTGTCCGCCGGCCATTCAACCCGAATACGGCCGATTCAGCTACCCTGGTCTCTCTTGGCCTTAAACCATGGGTGGCCAAAAATATTGTCAAATACAGACGGAAGGGTGGCCAATTCAGAAAACCGGAAGATCTTTCTAAAATATATGGTTTGGAATCTTCTACATTCCGGGCATTATTGCCCTATATCCGGATTGAGCCGGAAGCAGCGGCCGAAGGCAAACAGGCAAAACCATCAGATCCGAAAGCCGGCGATCGTCCAAGATCAATCAGTGAGTCAGGTGGAACGGCCCCGGAACAGGTGGCTTCAGCGACAGCTATTCAAACAAAGCGACCGGATGCGTTGCAGACGAATGCCGGAACTGAAGCTTCCGGTCTGTTAGCGGGAAACTTTGAATTGAATTCGGCCGATACGTCAACGTTGCAATTGCTGAAAGGAGTAGGAGCTGTGACGGCAGCCAGGATTGTCCGGTACGGCAGTCAGTTGG
>JAUZOU010000101.1 GCA_030706285.1 Bacteroidota bacterium | reverse complement strand
TCATCGAGCTGCACCGAACAGTCAATTTTGAAAACGGGCAGATATTGGGCAAATAATACCAGGTCATCGTCACCGCCACCTATCCATTTCGCACCACTCCAGCCAGACATTCCGGGGTTCATTAGTCCGGTTTCGAACCACGAGGAAGCCGTATGTTTCTTTTTGTCTTGATCCCATACATTGACTTTCCAGATATAACGGGTGGATGGGGTGAGAGCGACACCGGCATACTCCATGTTTAATGACTGGTCGTTTTTTAGTTTACCCGAATTCCATACTACCCTACCAGCTTCATCGGTTACCACCAACTGAAAGGCTTTCTGTCTTGCCCCCCGTTGAAAATTATCCTGTTGCATTTGCCAGCTGAAGCGGGGTTTAATTACATCTATACCCAGCGGGGTCGTGTCATATTCAACTTTAAGATTTTTGATTTGTATTTCTGCTCCCAAAAAAGAATAAGAGAGAAAAAGAAGAAGTAAGACTAACTTGATCTGCTTCATTGTAGGTTGCCTATTTTCGATAATAACGTGAATCAAGGGTTAAAATCAACGACTTTCACCAATGAAGCGTGAGTGATTACCCCAAGAATCGATGTGATTTATTTATAATAAAATAGTAGATATAATGTACACGATTTTATTATATCATTGAATATTATTAAATTATAAGAATTATTCCACCAAATCTTCAAACCATGATTCCTAACGATAAAAAAATCGACACTTATTCCTATACATCTGTATATCTGCGACTTATACGAATCTAATTTGAAGTATAAATATCAAAAGTACTCAAATAATCACTATTGTCCGACTAAAATCTAAATTTACTCAAATATCTTTTGTAAAGCCCATAGAACGAGAATCCTTTCTATTTTCTTAAAAGTTACCCCTACTTCTTAAGCCTAGTCAAATGCCAGCTGTCCAGTCCCCCGGGGGAGTTCCTTGCAATCTTTAGAAGACTCTTTTCTATTATAAAAAAAAGATTAGCCATTTGATTCATTATATGCCTGCTAGCGGACTTCGATCCGTGCTAGAGGAAACTTATGGACATAAAAAAAGAGACCTAAACAAGTCTCTTTTTGCTATTTTGCGGAGAGTGAGGGATTCGAACCCCCGGAACCCCGAAGGGTTCAACAGATTTCGAGTCTGCCACAATCGACCACTCTGCCAACTCTCCGGTCAGCGGCGACAAATGTACTTAAAATTTGGTAAAAACAGGGAAGGGTAATAGAAAAGTTCAGGTGGTGAGGGCCAATTTTTTTATCTTTGTCAAACATGAAAAATTCGGCAACAAAATTCACATTCAAACGAATACTGCCAGTCTTCCTGGGGGCATTGGTTATCCTGATGGTGGTCATCCTCGTTTTATGGCGACAAACGCTTGCGGAACCGGAACCGATCGCACGGGCCAACGAATATTTTCTGGGCATTCGGACAGATACGTTGGACAGGGAGGAAGGGACACTCAACCCGAACTGGACATTATCCGATCTGCTTAACGAATACGGCGTTTCATCAGATACCATCCAAAAGTCGGTCGAAGCGGCCAGGAAAGTGTTCGATCCCAGACAGATGAAAGCCGGGCAATCCTATTATGCCCTATTGTCGGACGATAGCACCGGAACGCTGAAATACCTGATTTATGAACGGAGCCTGACTGATTATGTCGTATTCGATTTCACCGACAGCGTTTCCGTTTATCTGAAGGAAAAACCGGTCAAAACATACCGTCGCAGAGCGGAAGGGGTCATTAAAGAATCCCTTTGGAATAGCCTGATCAAGAACGGACAAAATCCGGAACTGAGTTACAAGCTGGCCGAACTGTATGCCTGGCAAATCGATTTCTTTTCCATCAAAGAAGGTGATAAGTATTGCATCATCTACGACGAGATGGTCGTTGACGATTCTGTTTCGGTCGATGTTGGAACCATTTACGGAGCCTTGATCAAGCATAACGGTAAAAAATATTACGCGATACCGTTCATTCAGGACGGTATGTTGAATTACTTCGACGAAAACGGGAGGAATCTAAAAAAGGCCTTCCTCAAAGCACCGCTGAAGTATTCGCGTATCAGTTCCCGCTTCAGCAACAGCCGCCTGCATCCCATCCTGAGGATCCGTCGCCCGCATCATGGGGTCGATTATTCAGCACCTTACGGAACACCGGTCTTCAGCATCGGTGACGGAACAGTCATTGACAAAGGGTACATACGAGGCGGAGGTAACGCTGTCAAAATCAAACACAACCGGACCTACACGACAACCTACATGCATCTTTCCCGATATGCCAAAGGCATTCACAGAGGATCCAGCGTAAAACAAGGTCAACGGATCGGTTACGTAGGGGCGACAGGGCTGGCAACGGGCCCGCACCTAGACTTCAGGGTCTATAAAAACGGGAAGCCGGTTAATCCGCTCAAGATGATTTCCCCTCCTGTCAACAAACTAAAAGACAAGAACAAAGAACGTTTTATGATGGCGAGGGACCAATTAATGGCAGAATTGAAAAAACAACACATTCATCATCGTCAATAAGAGCCTATGTACTTTCGTGACGTCATCGGGCAAGAGGAAATCAAGCACCGGTTCATTCAAACGGTCAAAGATGGGCATATTCCTCATGCCCAGTTAATTTCAGGTGCAGCAGGCACGGGCACGCTACAGCTAGCCATTGCCTATGCCCGGTATATTTGTTGTACAAACAAGCAGGAAAACGATGCGTGTGGCACATGCCCTTCTTGTCTGCAATTCAACAAGATGGTCCATCCTGATGTCCATTTTGTTTTCCCCGTCTTCAAGCCGAATTCGTCAAAGAAATGGGTCAGTGATGATTTCATTTCCGAATGGAGATCTATGGTCCTTGGCAAAGGATACTTCAGCTATCAGGACTGGATGTCCGGCATCAAAGCGGGAAACGCTCAGGGGATGATCTATGCCGACGAGAGCGACGAAATCACCCGGAAGATGAGTTTCAAGGCCTTTGAATCCGAATACAAGGTGGTCATTGTCTGGTTACCTGAAAAAATGCATGAAACCTGTGCCAACAAATTGCTTAAACTATTGGAAGAGCCTCCTGCCAAAACCGTTTTTCTCATGGTAACGGAACGGAGCGACCAGTTGCTGGCAACCATCCTGTCACGGTCGCAAATGATCCGGGTCCATGGCATCGACTCAGCGACACTGAAAGAAGCGCTCATAACCCGTTTCGCACTATCGGAGGCCGATGCCGTCAATTACTGCAGAATGGCCAACGGCAGCTTGCTGCAGGCGATTGAAAGCATTAAGTCCAGTGAAGAGAATGCCTTCTTTCTGGAACAATTCATTCGCTGCATGCGAGGAGCCTACACCATCGCCAACTTTACCCCTGACAAGAAGGCCGAAAAGCAACATAGTCTGAAAGATCTGAAAGTCTGGGCCGAAGCGATGGCCAAATTGGGCAGGGAGCAGGAAAAGAATTACCTGAACTATGCCCAGAACCTGGTGCGGGAAAACTTCATCATGAACCTCCGGCAACCAGACCTCAATTACCTGAACCCGTCGGAGCATGCTTTTTCTGCCAAGTTCTCACCCTTCATCAATTACAAAAATGTTCAGGCTTTTATGGATGAACTGGAACTGGCGGAACGGCATATCGAAGGCAACGTCAACGGCAAACTTGTCTTTTTCGATTTGGCGCTGCAGACCATCATGCTTTTCAAAAAATAAAAGTTGCATCATTTGGCGGAAAATGCCTACTTTTGTTATCAAACACTTTGAAATCAAGACAATGGAATACCATCTAGATAAGAACGGTTGTTATTGCAGAAAAAAAGTCATCAGTGCACAGAAACTCAAGAAACTCAACACATTCGACTGGCTATGCGATATTCCGGAGGCACAAAAACTAACAGACTGGGTCGAAGTCCAGTTTAAGAATACAAGAAAAGGTTATTACCTGAACAGCAACAAACTGGAACTCGAGAAGGGTGACATTGTCGCCGTTGAATCCAGTCCGGGACATGACATTGGCGAAGTCACCCTGACCGGTTCGCTGGTATTGAAGCAGATGAAAAAGAACAATTTCCGCTTCGACCAGCAGGAAGTTCGTCGGGTTTATCGAATAGCCAGACCTGTCGATCTGGAAAAATACGAAGAAGCCAAAGGCATGGAACACGGCACAATGCTCAAATCCAGAAAGATTGCCGAAGACCTGCATTTGAACATGAAAATCGGAGATGTCGAATATCAAGGCGACGGGAACAAAGCCATCTTCTACTACATTGCCGACGACAGGGTGGATTTCAGGCAACTCATCAAGGTGCTGGCTGAAACATTCCACATCCGCATCGAAATGAAGCAGATCGGTGCCCGTCAGGAAGCCGGTCGTATTGGCGGTGTTGGACCTTGCGGCAGGGAATTGTGCTGTTCGTCCTGGATGACCAGCTTCAATTCGGTTTCAACCAGCTCAGCCAGGTATCAAGACTTGTCTCTTAATCCGCAAAAATTGGCCGGCCAGTGTGCCAAACTCAAATGCTGCCTGAATTATGAAATCGACACCTATGTGGAATCTTCCCGCGACATTCCTTCAAAGGATATCGTGCTGGAAACGAAAGAAGCCAGTTTCTACCTGTTCAAAACGGACATTCTGAAACGAACAATGACCTATTCCACCAGTAAAGATTTTCTGGCCAACGAGATCACCCTTCCGGTGGAACGGGTGAAGAACATCATTCAACTGAATAAGAAAGGTATCCGTGTCGAAAGCCTGTCTGAAGAAGTTGAGGTTGAAAAGAAAAAGGAATTCGGAGACATCCTGACAGAGGGTGGACTGGACCGTTTTGATCATTCCAGAAAAGCCAACAAGAATAAAAAGAATAAAAGCAGGCATCAGGGCGAGCTGAGAAACAAAGACGGAAATCCTGATACCCGGAGCGAGCCGGTACAACCATCCAAGGAAGCCGCTTCCCCAGTGTCTCAACAGCCTCAGCCGCCCCAATCTTCCCAACCGTCTCAGTCGCAAAATGCCTCTAAAAACCGGCAGCATCAACCGCCTTACAAAGCAAAAGGCAATCAGCCAGAAGGGACGAAGGAAACGCACCAGCAAAAGGCCAATCGTCCGCAGCAAAACAGGCCCAGATTTGAGAAGCCACAAAAGAACACTCCGGGAAACGACGAAGCCAAGGAATCGACCAAATGAAACGATCAGTCATTGTCCACTTAAGGTCTGACAGCCAGCATTGCATCGATAGCTCACCCTTATACTGCCACAATAAACCGGCGGCAGCATGGCTTTTTGTGAGTTTTTTTCTACTGCTCCTGACAATGGCATCCTGTCAGGATGGCACTTACTATCACCATTCGCTCACGATTCCTTCCCACGGATGGCGCATGAATCATGTCTGTCATTTCAGGGACAGCTTGCCGGCCGGTATGCCTGACCGAGTTCAACTTGAACTGACCATCAGGCATGGCAACAATTATCCCTACGAGAACCTTTGGCTCTATATCCGTACGATGACCTCCGACAGCATCGTCCACAACGATTCGATCAACTGGATGCTGGCTAAGCCGGACGGGAAATGGTTAGGTAAAGGGTGGGGTTCGCTGTACAGCCTTTCCATTCCGCTGAAAGACCTGACTTTTTCCGCCAATGATTCTTCCCGTTGGTTCAGCATTGATATCCGGCACGGATTACGTGACAGCGTTTTGGTTGGAATTGAAGACATCGGATTAAGAATCTATTCGAAGAAATAGGCTTGACCGATTAGTCTGCCCTGTCTGCATCGAGCCTGAGAAAGATAAACAGCAAGATGGTAAAGGCCCACAAGGAAGATCCGCCATAGCTGAAGAACGGTAACGGAATACCGATGACCGGCACCAGGCCCAGCACCATGCCAACATTGATCATTACATGGAAAAATAGAATACTGACCACACAGTATCCATATATGCGCGAGAAGGCCGACTGTTGCCGTTCAGCCAAATAAATAAGCCGGAGCAGCAGGACCAGGTATAATCCCAGCACGAAGATCGAACCGAAAAAGCCTTGTTCCTCTCCGACCGTACAGAATATAAAGTCCGTATCCTGTTCAGGAACGTATTTCAGTTTTGTCTGAGTGCCATTCAGATAGCCTTTCCCGAAAAAGCCACCAGAGCCGATGGCAATCTTGGACTGGTTGACATTATAACCGGCTCCGCCAAGGTCATCCTGCATCCCGAGCAGCACCTCTATACGAAGTTGATGATGAGGTTCAAGCACGTTGTTGAAGACATAGTTGGTAGCATACAGGAAAGCAGCTGCAACAACTACAAAACAAGCAATCCACGCATGCACAGAAGTGCGTCTGATGACGGATTGTCCAAACAAATACAAGGCGGTCACTCCAAAGAGGCCAAGTTGCAGCCAGCATAGGTTAAAAACCCACCATTGCATCGCATTGAGCAGGACGCCAATCAGAATCAATGACAGGTTTCCGATCAAAACCACCTTCATACTTTTCACATCGTTCCGGTAGCTGACCAACATCACACAGACAACCAGCAAAATCAGCAAAAGGACGGCAAACTGTCCGATTGACGTGTAGGTAAACAGCATGGTCTCACCAAAGCGTAACCCAATGATAAAAAAGCTGGCAAAGCAGACAACCAAAAACAAAATGATACCCGGCATGCCTTCACGATACAGCATCAGCATCATCGACAGAAAAACCAGCGCCGATCCTGTTTCATTCTGAAGCAGTGTCAGCAAAACAGGAAACAGCAGGATCATCGCCACAATGGCTGCATGATTGTTCCGCTTTAGATTGAAATTATAGGATCCCATGACTCTTGAAATGGCCAAGGCGGTAGCAACTTTGGCAAACTCCGCCGGTTGCAGATGGACAGGCCCGAAAACAAGCCAAGAACGGGATCCTTTGATGTCTGACGCGATAAAAATGGTCACAAACATCAAACCCATCAAGACAAAATAGATGAAGAACGCCCAGGAAAAATAGTTGTTCGATTCCACCAATAAGATAGAAATACCAATAACCAATGCCAATATGATCCAGACAAATTGCTTTCCGGAACGTTGAGCAAAATCAAAAAAGCCAGGTTGCTCAAAATCATAGCTGGCACCATAGATGCTCAGACAGCCTATGATGCACAACGTCAGGTATAACAAGACAACCGTCCAGTCAATAGCCCTCCACAATGATCTTCTTTCAGTTTGGTACAAACTTCATCAAATTAGCGTTCAACAATCGTTGTTCCATCCAGAGTCGGTGTTCGTCAACAGATCCCTTCAGGTATTTTTCCAGTATCAAACTGGCTGTCGGGACAGCCCATGTTGCGCCGAATCCACCATTTTCAATAAAAACGACCAAGGCAATACGTGGTTTTTGAGCTGGTGCGAAACACATAAAAATAGAATGATCAGGGCCAGCCGAATTCTGGGCTGTACCTGTTTTTCCGCAGATCTCAATCCCCGGGACCAGCACTCCTTGGGCTGTTCCGATGCTGGTCGCACCGCGCATGCCTTCTACGACATACTTATAACAGGACGAATCAATCGGCGTGATGTGCTTTTTCGTGTACAACGTGTCGGGCCGTTGTCCCTTGACACCTTTTACCAAATGAGGAGTGATGAACCATCCTCTGTTGGCGATAGTGGCACAGAAATTGGCAATTTGCATAGGTGTAGCCAGCACTTCTCCCTGTCCGATGGCATTGGAAATAATTGTGGCTCCTCTCCAACCTCTTTTTCCATACCATTTGTTGTAGTATTGACTGTTCGGTATCATGCCTCTTTTTTCGAAAGGCAGGTCAACCCCGAGTTTATAACCGAATCCAAGTTTAACCATGTACGTTTTCCAGACATCCATGGCATGCTGCACATCCAGGTATTTCGGACTGTCCATCATAGCCCTGTATCCAAAACAGAAATACGAATTGCAGGAATTGGCGATGGCACCGACAAGATCCAACGGAGACCGGTGGGAATGGCAGCCGACCTTATGCCCCGGTGCATAATAATAGCCCCTGTGGCAGGGTACAATCGTGCCAGGACTAATAATGCGTTCCTGCAACAAGACTAAGGCCTGAGCCGGTTTAAAGGTTGATCCGGGCGGATAATTCGACTGGATAGGCCGGTTCAGGAAAATTTTTTGCGGAGAAGATTCCAACATCTGGTAATTGGCCGCTCTGGCTCTTCCGACCAGCAATCCGGGATCATAGGTGGGAGCAGATACATAAGCCAGAATTTCTCCTGTTTGGGGTTCGATGGCAACGATGGCCCCACGTTTATTTGTCATGAGCTTCTCGGCATACTCCTGCAACTTGATGTCGATAGACATGGTCAGATCCTTGCCAGGTGCCGCTTTAATATCATGTCTGCCCTGATCGTAATGGCCCTTGATACGCCCATGAGCATCACGCAACATGATCTCAACGCCTTTGATGCCTCTTAGCTCGTTTTCATAGGTCTTTTCTATTCCGGAACGGCCACAATAATCACCAGGAACATAGTATGAATCATCCTCCAGATTTTTATAATTCACTTCACCGACATAACCCAACGCATGTGCAGCAACAGGATACATATACGATCGAAGCGAACGGCTCCGGACAGAAAAGCCCTTAAAATGAAATAATTTTTCCTGCAAAATACCGTACGTCTCTGCCGATAACTGGGAAAGAAAGACCTGAGGCGTATAAGACGAATAGCCCGGATTATGTTTTCGATCCTGAACGTAATCCATCTGTGCTAAAAATTCAGCTTTGGAAATTCCAACCGTCTGACAAAAATCGAGCGTATCCAGATTTTCAACCTCCCGCATGGTGACCAACACATCATAAGAAGGTTTGTTATAAACCATCAGATGACCATTCCGGTCATAAATCAACCCTCTTGAAGGATAAATCGTTTTTTTGTAAAAAGCGTTGCTATCCGCAAAAGACTTGTACTTATCACTGAACAGCTGAAGCGATATGAGTCTCAGCATGAAGATGATAAATACCCCAATGATGATGAAGACCAGGATGTTCTTTCTGCGTAAGTTTTCAAGCGTTCCTTGCATGCTC
>JAUZOU010000100.1 GCA_030706285.1 Bacteroidota bacterium | reverse complement strand
TGTCATCTCTGATTAATTTTTTAGCGTAATTACTTCTTACCGGCAGCTTTACCAGCTTTTCTACGAACCACTTCACCAACAAAGCGTACACCTTTTCCTTTATAAGGTTCAGGTTGACGGAATGAGCGGATCTTTGCGCAAACCTGGCCAATCAATTGCTTGTCACAGGATTCGAGAATGATCAACGGGTTTTTATTACGTTCACTTTTCGTTTCGACCTTGATCTCCTGTGGCAATATCAACAAGATGTTGTGAGTATAACCTAGTGAAAGATCCAGAATCTGACCGTTATTTGTGGCACGGAAACCGACACCGACGAGTTCAAGTTCTTTCCGATAACCTTGAGAAACGCCATTGACCATATTGTTGATCAACGAACGGTACAAACCGTGCAAAGCACGATGCTCGCGATCGTCTGAAGATCTTGAAACATGAACAATACCATCTTTCACGTCAACAGTGATTTCCGGTTTTACAGTCTGTTTTAATTCACCTTTGGGGCCTTTTACAGTGACTGCATTGCTGGCATCAACTGACACCGTCACTCCAGCCGGAATATTTATGGGTAATTTTCCTATTCTTGACATACTTTATTCCTCCTCATTAATAGATGTAGCACAATACTTCGCCTCCAAGTTTCTGCTCTTTGGCTTCTTTATCGGTCATCACACCCTTGGAGGTTGATAAAATGGCAATACCCAGTCCATTAAGAACGCGGGGCATTTCACGATAACCAACATATTGACGTAAACCTGGGGTCGAAATGCGGGTTAGGCTCTTGATTGAGCTCACCTTATTTACCGGGTCATATTTGAGGGCAATTTTGATTGAACCCTGAGGACCATCTTCCTCGAATTTATAATTCAGGATATAGCCCTTCTCGAAAAGGATTTTTGTAATTTCCTTTTTCAAATTAGATGCGGGAATCTCAACGACTCTGTGTTTTGCCTTAATGGCATTCCGCAATCTTGTTAAATAATCTGCTATTGGATCTGTCATATTTGTCATTTAAATTGATCCGGACTTTCCGGACAATATTTAACATTCTTTTCCTTTTAAAATCGTTCACGCAAGCCTGCATCGATTATTAACACACTCGTTACCTGGACGATACGTATGTTACCAACTTGCCTTGCGCACGCCTGGAATCAACCCTTTTGATGCCAATTCGCGGAACTGTATACGGGAAATTCCGAACTGGCGGATATAGCCTTTCGGACGACCTGTCATACTGCAGCGGTTATGTAGGCGAATCGGGCAGGAGTTTTTCGGAAGTGATTGAAGTGCTTCATAATTGCCTTCTGCCTTAAACTTGGCTCTTTTTTCAGCATACTTAGCAATTAACTCGGCACGTTTTACTTCACGTGCTTTCATTGATTCTTTTGCCATAATCGATTAATCTTTTTTAATGTTTTTAAAAGGCAAGCCGAATTCTTTCAGCAAGGCATAGCCTTCTTCATCCGTTTTTGCGGAAGTCACAAAGGTAATATTCATTCCCAACAATTTCACGATGTTGTCGATGTTAATTTCAGGGAAAATGATTTGTTCTTCAATTCCAAGGGTATAATTACCTCTTCCATCAAATTTGCTTTCGATACCTTTGAAGTCACGAATACGAGGCAAAGAAACACGGACCAGTCTTTCAAGAAATTCGTACATACGATCGCGGCGCAAGGTTACCCGGACACCGATCGGCATTTTTTTACGAAGCTTGAAATTGGAGATATCCTTCTTTGAAATGGTAGCAACAGCTTTTTGACCGGTGATGGCCGTAATTTCGTTGATCGCAGTTTCAATGATTTTTTTGTCGGCAACGGCAAGGCCCAATCCCTGGTTGATCACAATTTTCTTCAGAACAGGGACCTGCATAATTGTCGAATATCCGAATTCTTTTGTCAATGCAGGAACAATGCGTTCTGCATATTCTGTCTTAAGATTTGCGGTGTTGGCCATTATTTGATTTCCTCCCCTGATTTTTTTGATATACGTACTAACTTACCTTCTTCATTCCTTTTACGACCGACTCTGGTAGCTTTTCCAGACTTGGGATCAATCGGATTCAGATTTGAAATGTGAATGGAAGCTTCTTTCTTGATAATTCCTCCCTGAGGACTTTTTGCATTGGGTTTGGTACTCTTTGAGACCATACTCACACCTTCTACAACAGCGCGTTGTTTGTCAACCAGCACTTCAAGCACACGACCGGTTTTACCCTTATCCTCACCTGTGTTGACATAGACTGTGTCACCCTTTTTGATATGTAACTTACTCATTACGTTAATTCATTATACTGGTTAAAGTACTTCAGGAGCTAAAGAAACAATCTTCATGTTGGTTGCACGAAGCTCTCTTGCAACAGGGCCGAAAATACGGCTTCCGCGCAATTCACCGGTACCGGTCAACAATACACAGGCATTGTCGTCGAAGCGAATATAAGAGCCATCAGGTCTCCTGATTTCTTTCTTTGTACGTACAATTACAGCTTTTGAAACCGTACCTTTCTTAACTTCACTGGATGGAATAGCGCTTTTGATCGCTACCACAATAATATCGCCCACAGAGCCATAACGACGACCCGTACCGCCTAAAACGCGAATACAAAGCACTTCCTTGGCTCCAGAGTTATCAGCTACTACTAATCTAGATTCTGTCTGTATCATATTACTTCGCTCTTTCGATTATTTCGACTAATCTCCATCTTTTGGTTTTGCTCAAAGGACGAGTTTCCATGATCCGCACCGTGTCACCAACGTTACATTCATTCTTTTCGTCATGAGCATAGTATTTCTTCGTCTTACTGACGAATTTACCATAAATCGGGTGCTTTTCTTTCCACTTAATAGCAACAGTAATGGTTTTTTCCCCTTTGTTGCTAACAACCACCCCGGCTCTTTCTTTTCTTAAATTTCTGGTTTCCATCGGGCACTTATTTAGTTTGATTCAATTCTCTCTCGCGCAAGATAGTCTTGAAACGAGCAATTTCCCGGCGTACGAATTTAATCTGAGAGGAATTGTCCAGTGGTGAAATGCTATGTTGCAATTTCAACTGATCCAAGTGGGCTGATTCAGCTACTAGGCGTTCAGCCATTTCCTTTGTCGTCAGTTCTCTGATTTCTGCTATTTTCATACGGCTTAGGCATTAGTATTTTGAAAATCATAATCTCTTCTCACTACGAATTTCGTAGCTACCGGCAGTTTCTGAGCTGCCAGACGCAATGCCTCTTTAGCAATTTCAAAGGATACACCTTCGACTTCAATCAGCATACGGCCAGGAGTAACAGGCGCTACGAATCCTTCAGGATTTCCTTTTCCTTTACCCATACGTACATCTAGTGGTTTTTTGGTTAAGACCCTATCCGGAAATATTCGAATCCAGATCTGGCCCTGACGTTGCATATAACGCGTAACGGCCACACGGGCAGCTTCAATCTGCTGTCCGGTAATCCACTTCGAATCCAACGTCTTGATGCCAAAAGAACCGAATGCCAACTGGTTCCCACGTTGGGCGTTACCCTTCATGCGACCTTTTTGTTGTCTTCTGAACTTTGTTCTTTTCGGTTGTAACATTTCTCTTTACTCTAATGTTTACACTTATTTGTTTTTCTTCTTGCGGAAACCGCCACGACGGTCTTCGCGACGTTCGCCGCCGGCTTGTGAACCGGAATTGCGTCCGCCTTCTTTTGATGCTGCAAATTGTGGAGCCAAATCAACCTTTCCATAAACTTCCCCACGGCAAATCCACACTTTGACACCAATCAGACCGACTTTGGTCAATGCTTCTGCCTGCGCGTAATCGATATCGGCACGGAATGTATGCAGTGGCGTACGGCCTTCCTTATACATTTCGGAACGGGCCATTTCTGCTCCGTTCAAACGGCCTGCCACCAGTACCTTAATGCCTTCAGCACCCATTCTCATGGATGATTGAATGGACATCTTGACGGCACGGCGATAAGCAATCTTACCTTCAATCTGGCGTGCAATGTTTGCAGCTACGATTTCAGCATCGAGTTCAGGACGTTTGATCTCAAAAATATTAATCTGAACATCCTTATCGGTAATTTTCTTTAATTCTTCTTTCAACTTGTCTACTTCCTGACCACCTTTTCCAATGATAATACCTGGACGGGCAGTACATACAGTAATAGTGACCAGTTTCAACGTACGTTCAATAACGATACGAGATACGCTTGCTTTAGCTAAACGAGCGATCAGGTATTTACGGATTTTACTGTCTTCCAACAGTGTTTCACCATATTTGCGACCACCAAACCAGTTGGAATCCCAACCTCTGATGATGCCCAAACGGTTACTAATCGGATTTACTTTCTGTCCCATTTAGCCTTAGTTTTGTTCGTTTTTCGTTATAGTGTCAATACTCAAAGTCACATGATTGGAACGCTTGCGTATTTGATAACCTCTTCCCTGAGGCGCCGGACGAAGTCTTTTCAACATCGTCGCAGAATCGACCTTCAATTCTTTTACATACAACACGCCGGCCTCAGCCTTACGTTCGTTCTTAACTTCCCAGTTTGCGATGGCAGAACGCAACAGCTTCTCCAGTCTGGCCGAAGCATCCTTGGAAGAATACTTCAGAATACCAAGCGCCAAAAACACTTCCTTGCCTCTGATAAGGTCTGCGACATAACGCATTTTTCGCGGTGATGTGGGAACGCTGTTGAGCTTTGCGAAGTACTGAGTTTTCAGTGCCTCCTTTCTGGCATCAGCTGCTAATTTTTTTCTTGCACCCATGTTATATTCGTGTTTTATTTTTTCTTACAACGGTTTACTTCTTCTTGTTTCCGCCATGGCCTCTGAAAGTACGCGTCGGAGAAAATTCACCTAACTTGTGACCTACCATGTTTTCGGTTACATAAACCGGGATAAACTTATTTCCGTTGTGAACAGCAACCGTATGTCCAACAAAATCAGGTGAAATCATCGAGGCGCGCGCCCATGTTTTAACAAGGCTTTTCTTCCCCGATTCATTCATAGCCAGAATTTTTGCTTCCAGCTTTGTATTGATGTACGGTCCTTTTTTTAATGAACGACTCATAATTATCTTGAATTTATCAGGTTATTTTTTACTTCTTTCGATGATGTATTTGCTCGACTGTTTCTTAGGTGCTCTTGTCTTCAAGCCCTTAGCTAACAAGCCCTTGCGTGATCTAGGATGACCTCCGGATGCGCGGCCTTCACCACCACCCATTGGGTGATCAACAGGATTCATTACAACACCACGGTTTCTCGGGCGACGTCCAAGCCATCTTGAACGACCGGCCTTTCCTGAACTTTCAAGTGCATGATCTGAATTACCAACACTACCAACCGTTGCCTTGCAGCTCAGAAGAATCTTACGGGTTTCTCCTGAAGGCATGCGAATAATGGCATAATTGTCTTCTTTGGATGTAAGCTGAGCAAACGTTCCGGCTGAACGAACCAATTTGGCTCCTTGTCCCGGACGAAGTTCAATGTTGTGAATAACCGTACCGATAGGAATGTTCTTCAATGGAATTGAATTTCCTATTTCAGGGGCGGCTTCTTCCCCAGACATCAGTTTCATTCCAACCTGTAAACCGTTCGGTGCCAAAATATAGGCTTTTTCACCGTCGGCGTAAAATAACAAAGCAATACGAGCCGAACGGTTCGGATCGTATTCAATGGATTTTACAGTTGCTGGAATACCATCTTTTGCTCTCTTGAAATCGATGAAACGATAGGCTTGTTTATGACCACCACCAAGATAACGCATGGTCATTTTACCCGTATTGTTTCTTCCTCCTGATTTTCTCAGGCCGAAAACAAGAGATTTTTCTGGTGCACTTGCTGTGATGGTTTCAAAAGCACCAATAATTTTGTGTCTCTGCCCCGGCGTAGTGGGCTTTAGTTTACGTACTGCCATTTTTTATTATATATTGCTGTAAAAATCAATTACATCACCTTTTTTCAAGGTAACAATGGCTTTTTTAAAGGCTGATTCACTGCCTTTTACCATACCACTTTTAGTATAGCGGCTTTTGTTTTTGCCCCGATAGTTGATTGTATTCACATCAACTACCGTTACATTGTACATGTCCTGTACCGCCTTGGCAATTTCAATTTTATTTGCATCCGGTTGTACACGGAATCCATACCGACTATACTTGTCGGTCATGGCTGTCATCTTTTCTGTGACAATAGGTTTAATGATTATTCCCATTTTCTGATCTCCTTATGCATTTAAAATTGACTCGATTCCGGCAATAGAACTTTCAGTAAGTATCAGCGATTTTGAATCCAGTACTTTGTAAGTATTTAATTCAGAAATCGTTATAACATTTACCTTTGGCAAATTACGAGCCGACAAATATACGTTTTTATTTGCTTCTCCCAATACGAAAAGTGACTTTTTATCAGCGACTTTCAAATTATTAGCCAATGAGATAAAGTCTTTTGTTTTAGGAGCTTCAAATGAAAAATCCTCAATAACAATCAAGGCGTTTTCAGTTACCTTATAGCTAAGAGCAGATTTCCTGGCCAACGCCTTTACTTTCTTATTCAATTTAAAGCTATAATCTCTAGGTCTTGGGCCAAATACACGGGCACCACCAGCCAGCAGCGGAGAGTTGATGTCACCACGACGGGCACCACCACCACCTTTTTGCTTACCGAGTTTTCTGGTAGAGCCTGACATCTCACTTCTTTCCTTCGCTTTGTGAGTACCCTGACGGTTATTGGCACGGTACTGCTTCACGTCCAACCAGATGGCGTGATCATTCGGTTCGATTGCGAAAATTGAATCACTCAGCGTGATCTTTCTCCCGGTATCTTCACCTTTTATTGTATATACACTCAGTTCCATTACTTTTCAATGATTACGATTGAACCTTTAGCACCCGGAACAGAACCTTTGATCAAGACCAAGTTGTGTTCTGGAATCACTTTAATAATCTGCAGATTCTGGACAGTCACACGATCACTACCAGTGTGCCCAGCCATACGCATACCTTTGAATACACGGGAAGGGAATGAAGAGGCACCAAGTGAACCAGGATGACGCAAACGGTCTTCCTGACCATGAGTGGCTTCACCTACACCCTTGAATCCATGGCGCTTAACGACGCCCTGAAATCCTTTTCCTTTTGAGGTTCCTATAACATCAACATACTCATCAGCCTGAAAATAATCAGCTGAAATAACGTCTCCGGATTTCAACCCTTCGAATCCCTTGAACTCAACCAAGTGTTTTTGAGGAGCAACGCCTGCCTTTTTAAAATGGCCCATTTCAGGTTTTGTGGTATGCTTTTCTTTCTTTTCCTCAAAACCCAGCTGAACAGCTTCGTAGCCATCAGCAGCCATCGTCTTCACCTGAGTGACAACACAGGGACCAGCCTCAATGACAGTGCATGGGATGTTTTTCCCATCAGCACTGAAAACGGAAGTCATTCCGATTTTTTTTCCTAATAATCCTGGCATTTCTAACTTAATTTAAAAACTTCAAACTTTAATTTCTACTTCAACACCGCTCGGTAATTCAAGTTTCATCAGTGCATCTACTGTCTTGGCGCTCGTATTGTAAATATCGATCAGCCTTTTGTAGGAAGACAACTGAAATTGTTCGCGCGACTTCTTGTTGACAAACGTCGAACGGTTGACGGTGTAGATACGCTTGTGCGTAGGAAGAGGAATCGGACCGCTGACAACAGCGCCGGTCGCCTTCACCGTCTTGACGATTTTCTCTGCGGATTTATCCACCAGATTGTAATCGTACGACTTTAGTTTAATACGAATTTTTTGGCTCATTATTGGTTAATTTATTATGAACGCGGTCGATTGTAGAGCTATTGGCACAACCAACCGCAATTTTTTACAATAAGTCTACCCGGCCGTTGCATTCAGTCAGTACAGCCGTTGCAATGGATTTCGAAACCTCAGCATAGTGAGAGAATTCCATTGTGCTGGTAGCACGTCCTGATGTAATGGTACACAAGGCTGTTACATAACCGAACGTTTCTGCAAGAGGCACTTTGGCTTTCACGATACGGGCTCCTGAACGATTGGACTCCATACCTTCCACCTGACCTCTGCGCTTGTTCAAGTCTCCAATGACATCACCCATGCTTTCTTCTGGCGTAATGACTTCCAGTTTCATGATCGGTTCAAGCAATATAGGTTTTGCCTTTGAACAAGCCGATTTGAATGCCAGACTACCGCATATCTCGAAAGACAGCTGGTCTGAATCGACCGGATGAAACGAACCATCAACCACCGTCACTTTCAATCCGTCAACAGGGAAACCTGCCAGTACACCATTGCGCATGGCATTCTGGAATCCTTTCTGAATGGATGGAATGTATTCCTTAGGGATGTTACCACCTTTTACTTCATCGACAAATTGCAGGGCTCCTTCAAATTCAGGATCTTTCGGACCAACTTTGACAATCATGTCCGCAAACTTGCCACGGCCGCCGGATTGCTTCTTGTAGGTTTCACGTATCTGGATTTCCTTGGAAATGGCTTCCCGATATGAAACCTGCGGACGTCCTTCATTACATTCAACCTTGAATTCACGTTTCAGACGGTCAATGATGATTTCGAGGTGAAGCTCACCCATACCGGAAATGATGGTTTGCCCTGATTGTTCATCCGTCTTGACCGTAAACGTCGGATCTTCTTCGGCGAGCTTGCCAAGGCCTATACCAAGTTTATCAAGGTCTTTCTGAGTTTTCGGCTCAATGGAAACACCAATGACCGGAGCAGGGAAATCCATGGATTCGAGCACGATCGGTGTCTTCTCATCACATAGCGTATCACCCGTACGGATATCTTTGAACCCAACACCGGCACCTATATCTCCGGCTGCGATGCATTCTACAGGATTCTGCTTATTGGAGAACATCTGGAACAAACGTGAGATACGTTCCTTTTTGTCAGAACGAGGATTGTACACGTAACTGCCTGCATCGATTCTGCCAGAATAAACACGTACATAGCACAAACGGCCTACATACGGGTCCGTGGCAATCTTAAATGCCAAAGCTGTCAACGGTTCATCTTCACTCGGATGACG
>JAUZOU010000010.1 GCA_030706285.1 Bacteroidota bacterium | reverse complement strand
TTTGACCGGGTGTCCATTGATGGCCAGCCCTTCATCGTGACTGAAGGTCAGTTCTCTTGCCCCTACAAACTGTTCATCTGTTTCAGTCAGTTCGCCGTTAACATAGACAGTGGTTTTCAGACGGTAAAGATTGGGCGTTCCGATGTTCCAGAGTTCCGGGTGGTCGACTGTGAACGGTTGTTGCACATCGATCGAGTCGCCGGGTGACAACGTGACTGTTTGTTCGGCGCTTGCTACGTTGGCTCCGGTTTGTTTGCTGGACAGGTCATAGCAAACTTTTGCCTGCGCTTGTCTGGCGGATTCATTGAGCAAGGTTGTCTTTGCCATGAAATCAGCCTTTTCGGATGTGACATGGATTGAACGGCAATAGGTACCCCACACTTGCTTATGGACGGGACTGGCATAAACCAACCAGACATCCCGGTAGATACCCGATCCGGTGTACCAGCGGGAATCATTTACCCGGGTGTGGTCTACACTGACCAGTAAGGTGTTCTTTTTCCCGTATTGAAGATAAGGCGTCAGGTCACAATCGAACGAAATATATCCGTTCGGCCGGCCTCCAACCAAATGACCATTCAGATAAACATGGCTCCGGTTGTAGATGCCTTCAAAATAGACATAGACTTTTTGTCCTTTCTTATCCGCCGGTACGTCAAAGGTTTTTTTATACCAACCGAATCCTCCCGGAAGATAACCGGTCGCACTGTATAGATTGCTGCTGTAAGGCCCTTCCACCGACCAGTCGTGCGGTAAGGTTACGGTTTTCCATTTCAATGTCTGTTCAACATTGACAGGTGTCAGCTGTACATTGCCGGCCAAAGCGAATTGCCAGTCATTGACAAAAAGTTGGCAATTCCCAAAATGGGGCGCTGCTGCTATTCGAACAGTAGCAATAGCCATTACCGTGCAGGCAAGGATGATTTGTTTAAAAGGTTGTTTCAAGATTACTGGTATTTTACAAATTTACAATTCGTTGTTCCATTATTGTCATATACGCGTACTATGTACAGGCCTTTTTCCAGGTTTGAGACAGGCACTGTCTCCGAGTTCCGACCGGAACCAGCCTGCCGGATACGCCGTTTTCCTGAAATATCCCAGATCTCAAGAGCTGAGCAATGGGTACAACCATTGAGATAAAGGACGTCTGACCCGCAGTTCAGCACGAGGTTGTTTGTGCGAAGTTTTTCCTCGTTGATATGATTGATGTTATTCGTATTTCTTCCCACAAACGTCACAATGGAAAGGCCTGGCAGGACAAAGGTCTCTTTTGGGCTGATTTCGTCGAGCGCTTTCAGGTTGTAATCGCCCGAAGTAATATAGGGTCTGAAAACCATAACGCTGTCTGTCAGTTGATTGCATACGGATAAATCGATTTTACAGGAAGCTGTTGCAGCATTGGTGGCAACGAAGACGACTTCGCCGGTTTGCTTATCCATGTAAGCGGAGAAGAACTGAGCACTCAGAGATGCTTGATCGGTGACATTGTCCGAACGGGTTAGTGCTATGCGTTTCATCCCCGGACGGATGAAACGGGAGTACTGTCCCAGGACATATAGCAATTTGCATTCGTTGACAATGCCATCTGTCTTATCGCTCATGGATAGCGCTTCGATTAACCCAAACCGGCTTTCTCCATAATGATTGGTCGGTTCGAAGGCTGTCCAGAATTGCCATCCGGTCGCGTTTGAGAAGGCCAGATCGGAATGGATCATGCGGGCCAGTGATAGACCACATTCGATTTCTGAAAAGCTGCCTGTCGTAGCATCCGGATGCCCCCATTGATAGCCGTTTCCAAGTAAGCTGTATTCTGTCTGCATGTATTCGACCGGTACGCTGGTGCCGGCTACGGCTGTTTGCATTTTCTGGTGATAGGTGTACAGATCGCTGGCGCTACCATCGTTCCAGTAACTGTGAGATGAAAATATTCTCGCCACCGTCGGTAAACTGGCAAAACGGCCAGTGTTTCCCCAGAAAACTGGTAACTGGTTCACCGCTACTCCAAGACTACTGGATTCTCCGATCAGTAGTTTGGTTGATAGTTTGTCCGATTGAAAGACACTGTCCAGATTGACGGCTACTTTTACAATCTGTTCATTCGTCCACGGACTTCCTTCCTGTTCAGCGGTTCCGTTGCCATCACCATTCCACAGGTAGTCAGGCTCGTTCAGCGGACTGATGTAATCGAAATGAATGCCTTCTGTATCGAAATGCCGGACAACATTGGCGACAAAGGTTGCATAGTCATCGTAACAGTTGTCCTTGAGAATGCTGCTGTTTACACTTTTACTGTTGAAGGCCACTCCATATTTGGTATAATAAACCGGCGGTGCGTTGACAAAACCGATAATATCTTCTACATGATAGGTTTTGGCCGCTTGTTCAAGAAACCACTGTTGACCTGATTGTTTACTCCAGTCATAGGTGCCGTCTGCTTTTAGGAAACATTCCGTCCGTTTGTCTTCCGCAGAAATGCCACTGGAAGAACCTTGTTCGTACGATCCGCTGCCGATATTAAACCGCCAGCAGGACAGTCCGATGCCTTTGGGATTGCCGTTTTCGTCCATGTCCTTACTGAAAAGCAACTCAGCGAAATGATTCCGGGCTGATTCAGACCAGTGTTGTCCGATGGATTGCACGTACCATGCGTCCGAAGCGCCGAAATCCCTTATGGTCTGGCAGGTATCCTTGCAATCGGCACATAGCTGGATGGATTTCAGGTTTCTGCTGTAATAGCCGGTTATGTCGGAAGTGCCCCAGACAGCCTCATCAATAGTCCATTCGTCGTATAAACCTCCGGCACTTAAGGTAGGCGCTGTACTTCCGATACCCCACTTGTTGAGTCTAAGCACAAATGTCCGGATGCGACTGGCTGCTTTTGTTTGGATGCCGTTCTGAAAAATACGCATAACACCGGCCGTATCATTCTCTGCAACCGCATGGGTCATGGTTATCGCATTCCAATCACCGTCATTCAGCGCATAGGTTCCCAGATAAGTCGTCGCCGTGCTCTTTATTAGAGTTTCAAGTACGAGATAGGTCTTGCCGTCCGTTCGTTTCAGTTTCAAACCATAACCGTTGGCTCCGGTACTATCGGTGGCCTGATAAAGGTATTTCCCATCATCGGTGTCACTGAAGCTCTTTTTATACAGAAAACTGATTGTCGAGGCGCCGTCCGGTATCGGATCTGATGTGAAATACAAGGTATGGCCTTCTTCCATTGACAGGACAGTCCCCATTCCAGTATCGGTACTAAAAGAATAGCCGTTACCGCTCAGCTTCAGCCGGCCGGTTTCGTCGGTCAGGTCGTTTTCGAATGCAAACCGGTTTGCTCCGCTTTCAGACGGATCGGTGACGGTTTCACCCAGGTACAGCTGGTTTACCTGACTGGCACTCAATGGATAATGATAGATGCGGATATCATCCAATGCTCCTGACATCACAAAACCACCTCTATTCGGATTGGTACCCCAGTAGAGTTGAGTCGGATGTTGGACACTCAGTAAACTGGTCACCCATTGCGAGCTGACCAGTGTCCCATCCTGATAATAGCTCCAATGATGCCCATTGATGACAACCACGATATGATGCCAGGTCTCGTCGGCTTTGATCAGGGGGCCGTTCAACGATTCATACACAGACGTACTGTAACATTTGGCGTCGCAAACCAGACAACTGTTGGTCTTATTCCAGCCTTCCATCGGCATCAGGTAGATGTTGCTGTTATCGGACGGGGAAAAAAACTCGAAGATTTGTTTCCAGGCAGTGTCCGTATCATCCGAATCCCTTCTGAACCAGAATGACAAGGAAATGGTGTCTCCTTGTATGGGGACCGGACTAATCATGGCATAACCTTTTTCAGCGGCTTTGAACGACAAGACATTTCCCCGCTTCGGGTCGTGAGAAATCTGACAGTTATTGTACAAAGGCATGACGGTATTTCCGCACTGGTCAGTCACATACCCATTGTCAAACGTGTAATTTGCAAACAACCGGTAAATTCCGTAATTGATTGAAAAAACCGGCAGATTTAATGTCAGGAAAACAGATAAAACCAATACAATCTTTTTTACACGTAAGAACATACTCTATATTCAGGTTTATTATTCGGCCGTAACAGTAACGTTATACGTAGTGCTATAGTTGTAAATCTGACCTTTTTTACCGGTCGTCGAGTAGGTGACCACATATTGAACCGGCGCCGAAAAGTCAACCGTTGAAACGCCGGATGTCTGTGTTTGACCGTTTATACTGACCTTAACCGTTCGAGTCTCATCAATCAGATTGACATCATTGGCCATAACGACAAATTCCGGTGCCAGATTCGTCAGTGACGTTCCGGCCGGCAGTTTAAGGGCAATGTTAAATTTGTTGAACGCCGTGATGTCACGTGTTTGAGTACCACTGATATTGTTGATTTTGAACGTAGTAAATTCAGGTATTACCATACAGACAGCCTCATACCTAGTGACATACCCTGATGAGGTAACCACCTTGATGGTTTGTGGCTCAAGCTTAGTGCCTTCGTAAAAACTGAACACTTTGTTGGTTGACTCTGAAATCAGCGATACATCCCCACTGGAAGGAGATTCCCAATAAAGTGATGCCAAACCTGAATCGAGGGCGAATTTTACTCCGAGCACTTTCTTAATGGCACTTTTTGTCCAAAAGGCATAAGGCATTGGGCAGATGAGGCACGTGTCGTTGACAAATTCGCCGTAAGACTCATAAAAAAACGAACTGCCAAAATCGGTCAATTTATAGACACGTGGTATTGAAAAGGCTGACAACCCGCCGTCTGCTGCCACTACTTTTATTTTGACCGAATCGACACTGGTCATAACATCACCGCTTGAATTGATGGAAGAAGCCACCCAAACAGCTGTGAATTCACCCGGTTCCTGATATGAATAGGAATAGGTACCGTCACTATTACAGGAAAATCCGGTATTTCCTGCTTTTCCGTAGACATGAGTCGTATCACCAGGAAAAACAACAAATTTTTGCCCGCTTCCGGTATTTGTAAAATGAACTGCTTCAAACACGTCAAACAGGGATTTATTGTCAATCGTGAATGACGCTTGTGGTTTAACGTACAGATCATCAATGAAGGCATTGTTGCTGCATGACAACGTTGCCAGCAAGAAAAAACCTGATAATAAATAAAATAGCCGTTTTTTCATATGATCATGTTTTTTAGTATCCAAAATTTTGAGTTATAACGCCATTCGAAATGGTAATCTCATCCTGTGGAATGGGGAACAGTTCATTCACGCCTTTTTTGAAGTATTTTCCCCTCCAGCGTGGTTTGCCTGAATTCTTATCTGCCGCAGCATTATTGGCCATCCAAGTCATCCGTTCGCCAACAATACCCGTCCGTACGATGTCCCACCAGCGATCCATCTCGGCAGCCAGTTCGATCCGTCTTTCATAACGGATGTTCTTTTTAACTTCTTCGTATGGCATGGTGGAGTATAAAGGACAAGACGTGCATTTATTGTATTTGCTGTCGGAACACGAAGATAGCAGCAGGTTGGCCGCACGTTGACGCACCCGGTTCAGGACTGTTGTGGCTGAAGCCTGGTCTCCTGTCTCATTTAATGCTTCCGCGTACAGCAGGATGGCATCGGCATAACGCATGACAACATAATTCCGTTCGCTTTTTGATCCTTCGGACGGATAGACCATGTATTTGGTGAAAACCCAGCCTAATCCTATGTTGTACCAGCTCAGAGAACAGCTGTTACCGTTTTCGTCTTTAAAAAAATCGGAAGTTGTTTCAGAGGCCACTGTATACAACCCTCTTGGATCTGCATCCCGAAGCGAGGTCAGGTTGTCTGTTGGTGCCAGCCCGACATCATAATCTTCATTATCGGTAAAACAGTAATACATGTAATTGGTTTCCTCAATACTGGAACCTGAATTGGAATAATCATAATGATTGATCTCAAGAAGGTTCTCGGCATTGAACTCATGGCTGATTTTGAAAAGCTCTTCAAACGGTACCAGCGAATGGATGTTGGCCACATCGCCCGATATAACAGATTCTTTCGTGGGGGACTGATCGGTCAGTACCAGGCGTTTCATCACTTCGTCCCAGGTCTCTTTCGTATAGCGTTTATCAAACTTCAGCATATCCCCGTAGGTCATGGACTTTCCGTCAATAAACAGTTTGCCGATTTCAACCGCTTCCTGCCATTTGGTAGCGCGGTCTGGGTTCTCCAGCTTAATACCCGGTGAGGCTTGATAAACAAGTACTTTCATCAGAAGGCCCAATCCAGCACCGATTGCAGCTTGGCCGGCGTTGCTTTCCTTGTACCGGTTCCGGTACAAAATCAGGCAAGCTTCCCGTAGGTCTTTTTCAATGTAGGCATAGACGTCATCGGCCGAAGAACGGGGCACAATCGTGTCGGACAGTGCCGAAGATTCCGGCTGTATGGAGACTCCTCCGTAAGTTTTAACCAGATTGAAATAAAAAAGCGCCCTCAATAATTTGGCCTGACCAAGGATGTATCGTATTTCCTGGGTTGTCGTACTATAATTAGCGTTGTATTCCAACTTTGGAACCGCTGAGATTACCTGATTGGCCAGGTTGATGCCTTTATAATTGACTTCATAGCGGCTCAAAATGTACTTGTTTTGTGTATTGAACTGGAAATTTAACAATTGACACAGTTCTGACCCGTCATTATCCTGTTTATTATAAGCGTTGTCACTCATACATTCGCCAAAAACCAGTTCGCTCATCTGATAATCATAGGATTGCATCAGATTGTAGACGGCATTCAGGCTCAGGCGCAGGTTATTGATCTGACAGGAATACTCTTTTTCCGATATCATCCCGGTCGGTTCGACATCAAAAAAGCTGTTACAGTTACTAAATCCTATTGCCAGGCAAATAAGACTTGTATATACGATTAGTTTGTGTTTCATATCCTGTTAAAAATCAAAGATTAAACCAAATGTATAGGTCCGTGCCTGCGGATAACTGCCCTGATCAATTCCCAGATACAGGTTATTGGATTCTTGGTCCAGTGTTTTCCCGATTTCCGGATCCAGTCCTGAATAGTGGGTGAATGTCAGCAGGTTTGTCGCAGAAGCATACAATCTTAGGGAGTTCAGTTTGATTTGTTTGCAAACCGAAGTTGGGAGAGAATAACCCAATTGCACGTTTTTAAGTCTTAAATAAGATCCGTCTTCGATATAAAAATCAGAATTTCTGAAATTAAAATCGTTGATCGTGCTGTTCGTATTAGGTGCAGGCACTGTGCCGCCTGCATTGGCAGACCAGTTGCTCCGGTAGTCGGTCAGCGTGCTCGTTGGTGTTCCTCTCCAGACCTTGCTGAAATAATCGCCGGCAACATTGGTCACATAGCCATTACGTGAAACATTGGAATAGAGATAATATTTGGTCGCATTATAGATTTCGTTGCCATAGACTCCCTGGAAGAACAGTTTCAGATCAAAGCTCTTGTAGGCTAAATTGACATTGAATCCGTAATAGAAGTCAGGCTGCGGACTGCCGATAAATGTTTTATCGTTATCGTCGATGACGCCATCCTTATTGATATCAACGAATTTCATATCGCCGGGCCCGAAGGTATAATCGGTTTTAAACGTAGCCAGGTTGCTGATGTCTTCGCCTTCTTGAATGATTCCAGCTGTTTTCCAGCCATAGAATGCGCCGATCGGTGCACCGACCACCGTTTTGTTGATATAGCCCAGTTCGGAAACATAACCACCGTAAACCGGGTCGTCAGCTTCGCCCAACGATGTTACCTTGTTCTTGATGAAAGAGATGTTGCCTCCGATTTCGTAGGAAAAACCGCCTTTCTTTTCTTTCCAGTTCATTTGAAGTTCAACGCCTTTATTGTTCACACTGCCGGCATTCTGAACGGGGATGGATGAGTATCCGTTATAATAAGCAAGCGGTACTTGCAACAACATATCTTTGGTGTCCTTGTTAAACAGGTCAACTGAAAAAGAGAACCGGTTGTTCAGCAGATTCAGGTCCAATCCGACGTTGGACGATTGCGTCCGTTCCCAGGTCACATTTGGGTTCCCGATCTGTGAGATGCTCATGGCTTGCTGGATGGTCGGGTTGGTTTGGCCATAGACATAATAACCGGCGGATTTAACATAGGTATCGTACACGTAATCGCCGACCCGGTTGTTTCCAAGTTGTCCCCAACCTGCCCTTAGTTTGAGCAGTGAAATCCAGTCGAAATTTTCCATAAAGGCTTCATCGGATAGTTTCCATCCGACTGATAAGCTGGGAAAGTAGCCCCATCTGTTTTTCTTGAAACGGGAGGAACCATCTGCCCTGAAATTGCTTTGGAAAAGATATTTTCCAGCATAATCATACGAAAGACGGCTGATAAAGCCAAGAGAACGCCAGCCGGTTCCGCTGCCTGAAGTGGTTTGGTCGACTGTCGCAAAATCCATGGCGTTGTAATTGCTATTGTATCCTCCGTATCCTGTACCGGAGCAAAAAATGATCTCTTTGTTATTGGTCTCCAAGGTCTGTCCACCCATGAGCGTGAGGTGATGCAACTCTCCAAGTGTCTTTTTGTAGGTCAGGACATTGTCCCAACTCAGGTTGGTTTCGTCAATTGTATTTCTTGATAGATAGTAGGAGTTGGTATTGATCGTCTGGTCGCTTGTATTGGATACCTCAAAGTGACTATCCTTTTGGTTATAGGTCGTTACACTTGCTCTGGATGTAAAATGCAGATCCTTCAACAGATCCCAATCGAAAGTGACCTGACCGATGAAATTGTCCTTGCCGCTGTCATAGGAAGCACGGCGAAGCATTTCAACCGGTGTATTGTAGGTGTACTGCCCGTAATTATCGATGGTAGCGACCAGCGGACAAAAAATCAAGGCTTGCTTGACAACACTCCAGGTGCCGCTTTCATCAATGACATTCCGGTCGTCATTTGAATAATTGACTGTTAATCCCAGCCATGTATTTTGGCTGAGTTTGCTGGTGATTTTTCCGACCAGGTTTTTTTGGTCATAGGCACTTTGATTGATAATACCGTCTGTTTTTTGGTAATTGCCGCTAACGTAGTAATTGATGGCCTGGCTACCACCGGCTGCAGATACACTGTATTTTTGTATCATACCGTTACGGGAGATGGCATCCCACCAGTTTGATCCGTTTTTCAGCAAGGTTTGGTTATCACTACGGACCTGTAATACGCCATCGACTAGTTCAGTTCTTGAATAAGAATTGTTGGCATAATCCTGAAAATAAATATATTGATCTTTGGAAAGAATGTTCGGGTCTTTCCATACTTCCTGGCTACCAAGATAGGAATTGAAGGTGATCAATGGTTTGGGCCGGTCTGTTCCGGATTTGGTTGATACCAGAACAACGCCATTAGCCGCTCTTGATCCGTAAATGGCTGACGAAGCTGCATCTTTGAGGATTTCAATGGATTCGATATCGTCTGAAGACAGAAAATCGATGTTGTCCATCGGTATGCCGTCCACTACATAAAGAGGATCCGAATTGTTAATCGTCCCTGTCCCGCGGATTTTTATGGAAGTTGAGGCTCCAGGTGATCCTGAATTCTGTATAACTTCCACGCCAGGCGCTTTACCCTGCAATGTTTGCGCGACATTGGTCACCGGCAGGTTTCGCAGATCTTTGGCCTGGATGGATGATACGGAACCTGTCAGATCACTTTTTCTCTGAACACCGTATCCGATGACCACTGCCTGATCGAGCGAGACCATATCTTCTTCCATGTCGATGGTCAGGGCTGATTTACCATTGACCGGTACATCTTTTGGTTTAAACCCGACATACGTAACATGCAATACCGATTGCGAGGTAACAACCAACTTGAATTTGCCCTCTGCATCTGTCACAGTGCCTTTTGCCGTTCCTTTGTCATAGATGGTTGCTCCGATGATCGGCTCTTTTGTCTGCAGATCGCGTACAACTCCAGAAACGCTGTTTTGCGCCATCATGGCGACACTGGATAAGATAAACAGACAAAGCGAAGAGAGGAACACGTTTATTTTTTTCATCCTGTTTCGTTTGTTTCATTCACGGAAATCGGAGGATTGTGCCTTGAAAAACGTATTGGGCACAATCCTCCGGTATTTATCAACGGATTATTTTAGAGGTGTAGACCAATCCATTTTTGTCTACGACCCGGACCAGATACATACCAGCCGGCAGTCCCGACAAGTTATAACTAGTCTGATTGCCATTAAAAGCGGCTCTTGAAGTTCCGGCAATAGTAAACAGTGATACTGAAGCAACAGAAACATTACCCTTCAGTGTAAGTTTGCTATCGTTGTTTGTGTAGACAATTTGCAGCTTGTTATCAGCGATGCTATTCAGACTTGATGTAGCAACTGAATATTTGTAAAGTGCCTTGGTTGTAGTGGTTACGAAATAAAGATCATTCCCGACGGCTGTCATGAAATAAGGCGCTGTATTACCTTCCATATCCACTACTTTTCTTGGTGTCGCATTAACTGAATCCATCACCCATAATTCTGAGTTGCTGCTTTGGTCCGTTGCATGGAAAAAGAGTTTATCGCCGCATGCACAGAACCATTTCGGGTTGTCAGAGTTATTACCAGCATAGATTTCCACGCCATTCGTCCAGTTTGATTGATACTGGAAGCCTGTCAGTCCATTGCTGGTAGTAGGAGTGACGCCATTTTCTGCAAGGTTATAACGCCAAAGGCAATAGCCTGAATCATGATAGGTATCAGCGGGATAGTAGTAACTGCCATTGGCCTGGCAGAACATATAGCCCTTCCAGATATAAGGGAATTCAGGTCCCCAGCTATCACAACTCGGGTCATTGTTCCAGAAGTTGATGTCGCAGACGTAATGAGTCCCTTCGGCTGTAAAATCGGTCACACCAGGTTCACAACCATGCACGCCGTCTTTGGCACGGAAATAGCATTTGCCTCCATAATAAATCGGGAACGCAAATTCAGTGTTTTTAGCCACACCGTCGCTTTCGCCGGCTGCATAATCAACACCGATCCATTTAGTTCCGGCAGCTGTCCCGTCGCTGGTCCAGATTTCACTTCCGTAGTCTTTTCCGCCGCTATAGGTATTGGCACGGAAAATCACGCGTTCATCATTACAGTTGTACATCCAGTCTATGGTGGCAGCTTGTGTTTTGAAATTGCCGCTTTCAGCCGGTTTCGGATAGACATCCGTTACAACAGCTGTTCCTGCAGCTGTTCCGTCGGTTGTGAACAAGGTCTCATTGTAGTCTTTGTGATATCCGATAAAGAACGCCTTGTTTCCGCAAGGAATGATATATCCGAAATTGCCGTCAATTCCGGTACGGGTCGGCACATCTGCAATGCGGACCGTTCCGTCAGCAGTACCATCACTGACCCACAGCCAGGACTCAGGTGTTGATGCATCAATAACCGGATTCAACTCGCTGTCTTCATCCTTGGCAAAGAAGAGTAGTTTGCCTTTAAAGTTCGTCAGACCGAATGGACTGGAACTGGTGGTACCCGGGTAGATATCCTTAATGATATGGGTCCCTTCAGCTGTTCCGTCAGTCACCCACAATTCAGCTCCGGCATCGGCCGTGTTGGCGGTAAAGTACACTTTGCTGCCGATTACCGTCAGGTACTTAGGATCGGAACCGGTCGAACCAGGAACAATGTCCTTAATCAATGAAACCACCCCGTTCTTACACTTAAACAATTCGTCGCCTGTACTGGCATAAGAAGCGGTGAACACCAACGTATTGTCAGGCAAGACAACGATTGGTTTCGTGCACTTGGCATGGTTGATTTCATCGGCCGTTGACAAGGTTAGGGAATCTGAGACAAGGGACATGCCATCCGGCAAGGCCTGTACAAATCCTGCATTCAGAAGGAATGCACAACATAAAACAAAGTAGATTTTTTTCATGGTCTAATTTTTTTATTAAATAGAGTCATTAAATGAATTAGGATCAATATGGCGATCGAAAATTCTGGTATCAAAGTTGCCTATTTCCCAGGGGGTACCATTTCATCATTGTATCAACTTATTTTGTTCAGGTAACAGAATGGCTGTTTTTCACCGGTACATTTTTTCGGTGAATCGGTTGACAGCTCGATTTCCTAAAAAATCAGCGTTCTTTTATTGGGCTAAGGTTTCGTGTTTTCATAACGACTGGAATTAAAAAAAAATGAAAGATTTTGATACATCATTGAATGTCCGCTCCTTTTTTTAAAAATACTTTTGTTTCGTATAATTAAGTAACTCTAATTCTTCAAACGGATGCAACATTGCCTGTAAGAACATAATAAATTGCTTTTTAACCATCTAAACATTTCTCTATGAAAAACAAAACACTTTTAGTATTCATCCTGGCTTCGCTGGTCATACAATACAAGGCTTTCAGCCAGACTATTGCCACCTTTGAAGTCAACAACTCCGACCTGTTCGACAGTTTTACCTGGACTGCCGGTGACGGATCTTTCGGCGTGGTGGACAATCCGTCTCAAACGGGTATCAACACGTCCAAAAAATGTTTGCTCAATCACCGGGTGAAAAGTTCCTCTTCTGCGTGGACGGCATCGGGCGATTTTTGCAGCAGCAACCAGAAGCCATTGCTTGTGGCGGGAGATAAGCATTATCTGCATGTGTTTGTCTATTCCGACCAGTCGTATGCCGGCATTATTCGCTTACGGTATACGGCAGCTGACAACAAATGGTTGTCTCCGGCCATCGAAAGCCGGTTCTCCTTTACGGCAGGAACCTGGACTGACGTCGTACTCGATCTGAAAACAGCCGGGGCAGACTCCATCTATGGCTTCTATTTCATGTCTCAGGATTGGTCTGGCACCAGTTATACCAATGACAGCTATTTCTATTATGACGAAATAGCGGTGACCAACAATGCCACTCCGAGAACATCTCCTATTGAAGACGCCGTCTTCACTACTACAAAAGATTCAGTGATTGCCAATTTTGAAGATGGTCACACAGATTTGCTCGACAGTCTAACCTGGACGGAAAGCGACGGATCTTTCGGCATTGTTGACAATCCTTCAAAGACTGGACTGAACACGACCAGCAAATGCCTGCTCAATCACCGGGTGAAAACTTCTTCTTCTGCCTGGACGGTTTCGGGAGACCTTTGCAACAGGCTTCAAAAGCCGATTGTCGTCAGTGGGAACAACCATTATCTGCATGCCCTTGTTTATTCCGATCAGTCGTATGCCGGCATCATCCGGTTACGTTATACTTCAGCCAATAACAAGTGGTTGTCTCCGGCCATTGAAAGCCGCTTTACCTTTAAGGCCGGAGAATGGACGGATGTGGTACTTGATTTGCAAACAGCCGGTGCCGATTCCATTTATGGTTTTTATTTCATGTCTCAGGACTGGTCTGGCAGCAGTTACGCCAACGACAGCTATTTCTATTATGATGAACTGGAAGTGACCAGCAGTGCTGCTGCCAGAACCGTCCCGGTTTATAACCCGACGATCGCCACATTTGAAGATAACAACACCGACCGGTTTGACAGCTTAACCTGGACGGCAGCAGACGGCTCCTTCAGTATTGTCAACAATCCGTCTAAAACGGGTATCAACAAAACAGGCAAATGTTTGCTCAACCACCGGGTAAAGGGTACTTCTTCTGCCTGGACTGTATCCGGCGATTTGTGCAACAAAGACCAGAAGCCTTTCATTGTAGACAAAGACCACCAGTATTTGCATGTGTTTGTCTATTCCGACCAGTCGTATCCAGGTATCATCCGGTTGCGTTATACAGCAGCCGACAATAAATGGCTATCCCCCGCCAAAGAAAGCCGGTTTACCTTCGTGGCTGGCAAATGGACCGATGTGGTGCTTGACCTTAAAAGCATTGCCGTCGATTCGATCTATGGCCTCTATCTTATGTCTCAGGACTGGTCTGGCAGCAGCTTCGCCAATGACAGCTATTTCTATTATGATGAAATGGAAGTGACCAACAGTGCCGATGCCAGAGGCGTCAGCCTGTACGATTCAGCTTGTACCGTCGCCGATTTCGAAAAGAACGGCGTCATACCGGCCTATACCATGTACGGTTCCAACGGAGGAACGACGTTGAGCTTGGTGGAAAACACCGATATTAAAGGACTCAACTCTTCTGCCACTGCGCTGAAAGCAAGCCAGACGGGCGAATCGGTTTGGTGGAGCAGAGCCAACCTGGTCTTTGAAAGTCCGGTTCAAGTAACCGACCAGACCCGCTACCTGCATTTCTATGTCAAATCACCTCGCTCCACCTTGTCTGTTCTGACGTACGAACCTTCTGAACATTGGTTCCCGAATGTCGCCATTCCTATCCGGAACGCATGGTGCGATGTCGTGGTTGACCTGATGTCTTCAGCTTTCAGCCTGAAAGGGACGACGTTAACCTCGTTTGGTATCTGTGCCAACTCCAGCACGTATATACCAAGTATGGACTGGTATGTTGACCAGGTCGTTTTTAATGCCGATTCGAATCAACGAACAGGAGAAGCCTCCGATCTGGACAGCCTGAATTGCGAACTGACAACCAATGACGATGATTGGACCTTTGTCGGCCAGGCGCCGGGCAGCAAACTGAAAGTGACAAATCAAAGTGCCAAATCGACCAAGTTTGTGTTGCAGATTGATGTACGCACTGATGCCAAACAAGCGTTTGACTGTCTCAATGACACATTGACACTGGCGCCCCATGATTCGGCTATCGTCAATCATACTCTGTCATCCGCCGTACCAGGTATTTACCGGTATTACATCAATGTGTTGAACGATCAATACGTCAGAAATAAGATTATCCGTCAGATTGCCTATAATCCGGAAAAGATGATCAGCGCCCCTGATTCGTTAGCAGGTTATACCGCGTTCTGGAATGCCGCCAAAGCAGAACTGGCAACAGTGGCACCCGAATATACCGTCACCTATAAAGAGACCATCGGTACGCATAAGATCTATGACGTGTCAATGAAGTCCATCAAAGGCAACACAATCAAAGGCTACTTCAGCGTACCGGACAAGACCGGGAAATTCCCTGTTATTGTCCATTCTAACGGTTATGGCGTGACAGCTTCTGAACCCGATCGGTCCGATGATTATGCCGTATTCAGCTATAACATCAGAGGCATGGGCATCAGTACCGACTATTCTGCGACAGATGAGGTATTCGTGAACGGGTTGAAGGACATCAACACCTATTATTACAGGGAATGTTTTATGGATGCACTCCGGGCTGTCGATTTTGTCTGCTCCAGACCCGAAGTCGATGCGACGAAAGTGTTTGCCGAAGGCGAAAGCCAAGGTGGTGCATTGACCTTTGTCATTGCCGCACTGGACAAGCGGATCGTTGCAGCGGCAGCCATGGTTCCGTTCCTTTCCGATTTTCCCGATTACTATACGATCAAGGAAAGTGTGACTGAAATTCCTGAATGGCCGATGAATTATCTGAACCAATACATGGATCAGTACAACATCAGCAAAGATTCCATATTCAAGAATCTCACCTATTTCGATATCAAGAACCTGGCCGGAAAAATCAACTGTCCGCTCCTGATGGCTGTTGGCATGCAGGACGAAACGTGTCCGCCGCACACCAATTTTGCTGCCTACAATCAGGTTAAGACCAAAAAAGAGTATAAGGTTTACCGTTCGGACGGCCATTATGTGAACCGCTCCTTCCTGACGTACAAAGATGCCTGGTTCAATACCATTCTGGATAGTCTTAAGACCAACCTGCCTGAAGTGGCCTCTGATAACCTTTCCAGCCGTATTCAGATCTATACTAAAGGAAATGTCATCAATGTGTACAGCTCAGCTCAAAAACCTGTAACTATGTCTGTTTATTCTGTTTCCGGATCATTAGTAAACCGTTCTGTCCTTAATGAATCGGCAACCATCCCGGCAAACCCCGGACTTTACATTGTCGAGCTGACAAGTGGTCAGGATAAGCTTACTCGCAAGGTGATACTCTACTAACACACCATACCACTCTGTTCTGAAATGAAGAGGGCATTTCAAGGCAAGTCGCCTTGAGGTGCCCTCTTTTTCGATTACGGAAATGCCCGGAATCAAATTAGCAAGATCGGCGAAGGGCTGAACGGCATCCGAAAATACCTTTGCAGAATTAAACATAAACAATACCATTATGACAAAAGCAGAACGTTTGACAGGGATTATACTGGCCTGTCTGTTGTTTCTTATGACGTTGAACAGCACCTGGTATTTTCTCGGAGTTGCGAAAGTAAGCGTGCTTCAATGGCTGGTGTTCAATGCCTGTGCGCCTTCGAGCGTGGCCTATCTGGCCGGTTTTATTCTGTTTCTTACCCGTGGCAATAAAGTGTGGCTTTCGGTGGCCGTGATTCCGATTTTCTTTTTCGGGACCATGGGCTTTTTTGTGTTTCCCTGGAATGGATACAACCTGATGGCTCAGATTTCACACATTACTATGACGCTCAACATGCTCTGGGGACTTTGGCTGGTACTGAAAGAAAAAAATTTCGAAGCGCTCGGTAAAGGTCTTCTCATCAGTACGGTTATCTTTGTTCCGTTCATTTCCTTTACACAGGATTATTGCAGGGCCCATGCCGGTGACGTAACGAGCATACTTGGCATCTGAATGGCAAGATCCGGCAGCGAAAACTGCCCGTTTTCGTAAAGGTACGATCAAGCCGTGCATGCCAAGGCGAAGTGTCTTTCGATCATGCCGGTTCACTCAAAACAACTAGACGAAACAATATGAAAGACGTTACCGTAGAAGACTACAAGAAACGCATCAACCTAGTCACGGAGTACATTGCCAATCATCTGGATGAAGACATCAGCCTCGGCAAGCTGGCAGAACTGTCGTGCTTTTCGCCCTATCATTTCCATCGCATCCTGCGTGCTTTCTTACAGGAACCGATAGGCACTCATATTATCCGGATACGAATGGAAACAGCCGCCAGATTGCTCCGATACAGCGATTTATCTGTGTCTGAAATTGCCTATCGCGTTGGATACGACACACCCGGATCCCTCACTAAGACATTCAGGCAGTTTTACGGTATCAGTCCGACGGAATACAAATCAAATAACAATTATTTCATTATGAAACCTATAAAAATCAACAGTCAATTGACAATCAAAGGTCCACGAATGGTGGATCTTCCGGAAAGAAAAGTGATTTACATCAAACTGTACGGAGAATACGGGCAGCTCGATTTTGCAGGTACCTGGCAGAGGTTGTGGCTGTTTGTCAAGACGGAGAAGCTGTTTTCGGCTGGCATCGAGCACCTGGCAATTTATCACGATGATCCTAAAGTGACCGAGAGCGGGAAACTGAGAACCGATCTTTGTCTGGTTATTACGAAAGAAGTGGTGCCTAAAGGTGAGATCGGCGTGAAAGTCATGTCTTCCGGCAAATATGCCGTCTTTCTTTATCAAGGATCTTATGACCAGTTGGAGGCTGTGTACGATACCATTTACGGCCGGTTGTTACCTGATGCCGGTCTCAGGCTGAGAGAAGCGCCATGCTTTGACAAATACCTGAACCATCCAGGCCGGGTGGCTCCGGAAAATTTGAAGACGGAGATTTATGTGCCGGTGGAATAAAACCTGCCGGCGGAATTTGCAAATTTGGTGCAGTTTAGTGGAAGCTAAATTTAGCTGTTTGGAACGCCGTGCGCAGAGTGCAGAAAAGAAAGTTGAACAATCCAGTCCGAAACTCCCGAAAAAAAGATGAATATGGGACACTGCTGGCCAAGCTTTTAATGTCACCAAACTATTTTCTCAACATGATTCAGGCTATCGCCTTTCAGAACTTCTCCCGGTACTTGTTTTCATCCTCATCGTTCAGGATACTCAGATAGCTTGTGTACCGGGACTCGCTGATAAGATGGTCTTCGACGGCTTTCAACACGGCACAACCGGGTTCGTGCGTATGCGTACAGTTGTTGAACCGGCATTTCTGGGAAATTCTGAAGAACTCCGGAAAATAGTGGCTGACTTCCTCCGGCTTCATATCGAAGGTTCCGAAGCCTTTGATGCCCGGCGTGTCAATCAGGTAGCCGCCATTTTCCAGTTCGTACATTTCAGAGAACGTGGTCGTATGCACGCCTTTATGATGCGTTTCTGAGATTTCACCGATTCTGGCATCGAATTTCGGGTTCATCAGGTTGATGAGCGTCGATTTCCCGACGCCGGAGTTGCCTGAAAGCAGGCTGATTTTTCCTTCCGTCAACGCATGCAGCTCCTCAATACCGGTTTTGTTTTTAGCAGAAATGCAACTGCAAGGATAACCGATGGTGGTGTACAGATAGACAAGGCCTTTCATATAGTTCAGTTCCTCCTCATTGTACAAATCTGTCTTGTTGATGAGTAGACGAACGGGAATACGGTAGGCTTCAGCCGTAGCCAGAAACCGGTCGATAAAAACGGTATTGGTTTCAGGCGATTTGAGCGTGACCAACAACAATGCCTGATCCAGATTGGCTGCCAGAATGTGCAGCTGTTTGGACAAATTTGCCGGTTTACGGACAATGTAATTCTTGCGTTCCTCGATGTCGGTGATGAACAACGTCTCATCCGATTTGTCCTCGATGATGACACGGTCACCCACTGCCACGGGATTGGTGCTGCGAATTCCCTTGATGCGAAAGTTTCCTTTGACTTTACACACCTCATACTGGCCGTTTTCTGTCTTGACCAGATAACAGCTGCCGGTGTTCTTAACGACCAATCCGTGCATGAGCGCCAGTTGTCATGAAAAAACGTTTCTCGCTTAGGGTGAGGCTACGCACGGTTATACGGTTAGAATTTCCTTTTCCTTGACCGCAAGGACGTCATCAATGCGCTTCATGTATTTGTCGTGCATTTTCTGGGCGTCAGCCTCAGCATCTTTGCCGGTATCTTCAGGCAGACCATCCTTCACCAGCTTTTTGAATGTGGCAATAGCCTCATGGCGGGCATTTCTGACACTGATGCGGGCGTCTTCTCCTTCTATGCGGGCTTGTTTGACCAGTTGTTTGCGTCTTTCCTCGGTGAGCGGTGGAATGGCCAGACGAATCATTTCCCCGTTGTTGTCAGGCATGATACCGACTTCAGAGTTGATGATGGCCTTTTCAATATCCTTGATCAGCTTTTTTTCCCAAGGCTGGATGGCAATGGTTCTGGCATCCGGTGTCGTAATGTTGGCGACATTGGCAATCGGAACAGTACTACCGTAATAATCGACACGGACAGCATCAAGGATCCGCGGATTGGCTTTACCAGCCCTGATGTGAACCAGCGCTTCTTCCAGGTGATGAATGGCACTTTTCATGCTATCTTCGGCCACGTCAAGATTAAATTGAATTTCTTCGTTCATAGAGGACGGTTTTAATGGTGTATAGGTTAGTTTTAGTTGTGTACGCAGGTTCCGATCTTTTCACCTTTCAGCACCTTAAGCAGATTGCCGGCGGTGTCCATATCGAAGACGACGATGGGCAGGTTGTTTTCCTTGCACATGGTGGTGGCGGTGAGATCCATGACCTTCAGCCCTCTCACATAGATTTCGTCGTAGGTGATTTCATCAAATTTGGTAGCAGTAGGATCTTTTTCGGGGTCAGCCGTATAGATGCCATCCACGCGGGTACCTTTCAGCATGGCATCGGCTTCGATTTCAATACCTCTCAGAGAGGAACCGGTGTCGGTCGTAAAATAAGGACTTCCGGTACCGCCCGATAAAATGACGACTTCTCCTTTCTCCAGGCATTCAATGGCCTTGTCTTTACTGAAGAACTCGCCGATGGGTTCCATGCGGATGGCTGTCAGTAATCTGGCTTTGACTTGGATCGCTTTCAGTGCTGAACAAAGCGCCAGCCCATTGATGCAAGTGGCCAGCATACCCATTTGATCGCCTTTCACTCTGTCAAATCCTTTGGAGGCACCGCTGAGCCCTCTGAAAATATTTCCGCCACCGATAACAATGCCGATCTGGACGCCAAGTCCGGTCGCTTCTTTAATCTGACTGGCGTAATCGCTCAACCGCTTTTCATCAATGCCTGATGTTTTGTCGCCCATGAGTGATTCGCCGCTTAATTTGAGTAAAACGCGTTTATAGGGTATCATGTAACTGCTTTTTTAGTTGTTCTGTACAAAAATACAATTTTTTAGTGCATTTGGTCAACAGACCCTTCCGATTTGTGAAATTTCAGTTATTTTTGTTTGTGCCGAATCGTCCGGATAGTGGCGGAAGAAAGGCCGAGCCTGTCTGGTGAAGCGTTCCGGGTGTGTAAATAGTTTCGGCACGCGGCGTTACAGCTGTTTTTTAACAAAAAATCAGTATCAGATGAATAGGATAACAATGCTCAAACGGCTGGTCTGTTTTACAGTGTGTGTGCTGTCTGCCGGATTGGCAAAAGCTCAGGAAGTAGATACATTGCTGCATGAAGCAGACAGCTTGTTTTCAGCCGGTAAGCTGATAGAGGCGTTGGCCGTGCATGAAAAGATCCTGACATTCAATCCGGCGTGTTATGAAGCAAATGTCTACATTGGTTGCTATTATTACCTGAAAGGGCAGGAAAAACTGTCGGAAATCGATAAAGCGTATAAAGCGATTCAAACGCCGAATAGAATGCAACTGGCACATTATCAGGATCAATTGAAGTCGGTTTATCAGGACTTCTATTCACGGGCTGACGGATACGTGAGAAAAGCGCTGTCTGTCCGTAAGAACGACCAGATGCAGCAGATCATCTCGACCATTGACGCCTTCCGTGTCCGGATAGGTTTGGCCGTTCCGCTTTCAAAAAAGAAGCGAACATGAGCGCATTCGTTCCCCAGGCCAGATACGATTCAGGAGATTGGTGAGGCGATCAGCCTGAGCCAGTCCGCTACAAATTGAATTGAACTTCCTTGAAATTATAGGTTCTGACGCTGTGGTCTTCCAACTCCAGCAATAACTGTCCCAGCATGCTGATGCCACAGATGCGTGCCTGGAAGGTGCCATTTTTGTCTGTGTAGGCATGAAATCCATCCCGGCGGTATAGATTGTTGATATAAAACCGCCTCAGTTCCTCCGCTTTATCAGAAGTCAGTTCTGACAGAGACTTGCACAGCCTGTGGTGAAGTTTGTCGGTCAGTTCTGTCAAGTCATAGTTCATGCCGGTAATGTTGCTAAGCGAAGTGGCAAAAGGAATATCGGCAGAAAAAGTATGTTGGTTGATGTTGATCCCGATACCAACAATGGATTGGGTGATGGCTCCGTTGGCAACGTGGTCCTCAATAAGGATTCCCGTTAGTTTGTTGTCTCTCCAGTAAATGTCGTTCGGCCATTTGATCGTGATGCCGTTGGCATAATCGCTCAGAAACGATTGGACGGTTAAGGTAACGGCTTCGCTGATGAGAAATTGTTCGATCGCCAGTAGCCCGGCCGGACGAAAAATCAGACTGTATGAGATGTTGCATCCCGGTTCCGAAAGCCAGGTATTGCCACGTTGTCCACGTCCGTTTGTCTGGTTGAACGTTGCGACCGCCTTGATGTCTCCCGGTAACAAGGCCGGAGCAAGATCAATCAGGTATTGGTTTGTGGAAGTGACGCTTTCAAGGTATTTAACAGGTTCAATCATGCTTATACGTTTATTATCTACGTGTCAGGCATGGGTAGCCAGGAAGGCATCTTCATAATGCTCAATGTTCCATTTCCCCTGTTCCTGTACAATTGAAATGACATCAAAACGGACGGGCTTATCCAGTCTGTTCAGGCATACATAATGATGAGCTGCGTTGACGATGCGCCGTATTTTTCTGTTATCTACGGCAAATTCAGGTGGTTCCCAGTTTTGACCGGTTCTTGTTTTCACTTCAATAATAACAAGCCAGTCCCCATATTCTGCAATAATATCCAGTTCAAAATGCGAAGAATGCCAATTTCTCTCCCTGATTTGATAACCTTTACCGATCAGGTAGTCGACAGCGACATCTTCGCCCTTTTTCCCAAGAATATTATGCTCTGCCATTCTCAAAATAGCAAATGTACACTTTTTGTTTTAAATGCCATAAATTTGTTGTTATTTTGCAATGAAAACAGACGGACACACCGCTGTTGCCGGACAAACCGGGCGCGAAGAAACAAGTATAGAGACTGTCACTGAACCTGACCAAGTCAGGATGCGGAAGGTGTGCCTGAAGAAATGAGACCCAACTTGATTGTGAAAAAGGATGGAAAAGGATCAGACAGAATGACTGGCAAACAACATAAAGCTCCGCTGCTTCGTGAGCGGAGTGTGTCCTTTTTATTGAATGAAGCTGAGTATAAGGCGCTTCAACGATATTGTACCAAATATAATATCAAAAACCGTTCTCGTTTCATGCGTGAATCAGTGATGAGAGCCGTGTTGACCAGGCTGACTGAAGATTATCCGACTTTGTTCGGCGAAAATGAAATGCATTAATGACTTTTTTTGACAGTCGGCCTTTCTGGCTGTTGCTGAAAACGTCCTTTTGAAGATGAATCCACATGAACCGTATATGAAACTGGCTTTGGCAGAGGCAAAACTGGCCTTTAACAAGGATGAAGTGCCGGTCGGCGTGGTGGTGGTCTGCCGTGGCCGGATCATTGCCAGAGCCCACAACCTGACCGAGACGTTGAATGATGTGACGGCTCATGCCGAAATGCAGGCCATAACGGCTGCTGCTGCTACGTTAGGGGGTAAATACCTGCAGGATTGCACGGTATATGTGACGGTCGAACCATGTGTGATGTGCGCGGGCGCCCTCGGCTGGGCTCAAATTGCCACATTGGTTTATGGCACTACTGACGAAAAACGCGGCTATTCCCACTACGCGCCGACGGCGTTGCATCCTAAGACAACAGTGGTGACAGGCATTTTGCAGGAAGAGTGTGCGCAGCTGATGTCCGGATTTTTTAAGCGGAAGCGTTAGCAACAGGAAGACGAAGTGCAGGCGGTTATTTCTGATCAATTTCCTCGAAATCGACGTATTCTCCCGTCTCTTTTTGAAAGATTTTTTTCCGTTTCTGTTTTCCTGGGTCTTCTTCATTTGTCTGGTTACCAGCTTTTTCAGCCGATTTGCTGGCTTTGTGCATCAGCACGTGCCCCAGCAGCCAGAATGAAAACCGGATGGCAAAATAAATCAGTATGATTGTAACAATGAAACCCATCTAATCAGGCTTTTCTTTTCCTTCTCACGTAGCTCGAAGAAAAAAAGGACACTAAAATATACAACAGAATGCAGGCCGAAACACCGGCCAGTCCGAAAAAGATCACCAGAAAGGCACTGCTTATCAGAAACGTATAAGCCTGTTTGTTTTGACTCCAGCCGAAATGTTTGATCTTGAGCGAAAACATGGGGATTTCAGAAACGAGCATCCATACAAACAGGCAGATGAACGGGACAATGACCCACGGATCAATATAAAAGTCAAACAACTTATCATAGGTGAAAGCCACACCAAACGACCAGAACATGGCGTTGGCAGGCGTAGGCAATCCCAGGAAGGAGAGCGTCTGACGTTTATCCAGATTGAACTTCGCCAGCCGGAGAGCGGAAAAGACGGGAATCAGAAAGGCAAACCAAGCCCAAAAAGCATAACCACCCGTATTGTCACTTAGTTCCAGCATAAACTGATAGAGAATCATGCCGGGAGCTACGCCGAAGCTCACCATATCAGCCAATGAATCAAGCTCTTTTCCAATGGTGGAATAGCTTTTTAGCAACCTGGCTGCAAATCCGTCCAGAAAGTCGAACACGGCAGCGAGCAAAATAAACAGGGCGGCCGTCTTAAACGATCCGTTGAAGGCAAAAACAATCGAGGCACACCCCGAAGCCAGGTTCAGGGATGTAATGGCGTTTGGTACATGTTTGGTGATCATGGTGTTAACTTGTAAAAGTTTATACCTTTTTCCAACGGGCTATGACGGTTTTGTTACCGGTCGTGCTGTCACCGTGACGGACAAGAATATCGACCGAATCGGCCGGCAGAAAAACATCGACTCTTGATCCGAATTTGATGAAGCCAAGATGTTCATTGAAATGAACTTTTTTACCTGTGTAAGCGTAGGTGACGATGCGCCTTGCCATCGCTCCGGCCACTTGCCGGACCAGTACGGTCTTACTGTTATAGGAAGAACGCAGCAGGACATTGGATCGTTCATTTTCCGTGCTTGATTTGGGAAGATAGGCTGCTTTATAATTTCCTTCTTCATGGCAGTAATGAATCACTTCGCCCTCAATGGGATACCAATTGGCGTGCACATTGAAAATAGACATGAAGATGGAAACCTGGATCCGGTCTTCCTTAAGTAACCCTGATTCATAGACATTTTCAATGACGACGACTTTTCCGTCGGCAGGAGCGAGAATATCCCTCGGATCAGGATGGCAGATACGTTTCGGACTTCTGAAGAAATTGGTAATGAACAGAAAAATAAAGGCAGAAATCACCAGCGTTATGACAAAAGCCAGATGACCTCCCAAAATCCAGACGAGGAGATCCAACGTCAACAGGATTGCGAACAACCAGAGTAAGATCTTTCTGCCTTCTTTGTGTATGGTTATTCCGAATGGTCGTTTCATCGGCTTGTACGGGTTCCTTTTTTTATT
>JAUZOU010000001.1 GCA_030706285.1 Bacteroidota bacterium | reverse complement strand
GTACGGCGACCGTCAGTTCATCCTCCACTTATGGCTCATCCTCCATGCAGGTGGGAGAGCCAGGAACGAAGGCTGTTCTGATACGGTTTGTTTGCACTTCTGCCACTATTTATGTGGACAATGTCTGCGTCTCTGCTTCCGGAATGGGCGATGAACCTTCCCAACAAGCCTCTCTTACTGTGTCCGCTGTGGCCGGTACAACCGTTACGATCCATATTAAAAAAGGAAACGGGAAGAGCCGTTTGTTGGTCTATTCAAAAGGTAATGACGTCAGCTGGACGCCAACAGATGGTACCGGTTATACCGGTTTGCCTAAAGTGGTTGATACAAATGTGGTAGCTGTCAGTGCCTCCGATGTTGACAGTATCTCTGTCACTGGCCTCCAACCTGGAGAAACGTATTGCTTTGCTGTGTTTGAATACAATGGAACCGGTGAGTCCTGTAACTATTTAACAATAAATCCAGGTAAGCTGGAGCAACGCACTGACGAAGAACCTGGCATTACAAGCAGCCTTTCGACGATAGCTTTTGGGACGCAGAAAACCGGTCATGCGACGAAACGCAGCTTCATTATGTCGGCGAGATACCTGAAACCTGCCGTGGATAACCTTATCTTGACAGGTACGGACAATTTCCAAGTGTCGGATTCTTTGTCAGGCCATTTTTCCAAGAGCTTGACTGTTTCCTATACAGGAAGTCGTATTGATTCGATGACCATCTATGTTCAGTTTCTGCCATCAGCAATGACTACTTATGCTGATACACTGAAATTATCGGGAGGAGGTACCTCAACAAACCTGTTGCTGACCGGTACCGGATCCGATACCGACCAGCATATTTATTTCATTTCTCCCAATGGCAGCGATAGTAATGACGGTAGTTTCGAATCTCCCTGGTATAACCTTCAAAAAGCGGTTGACTCGGCTGTTGCAGGTGACTCCATCGTTTGCAGGGGAGGCATCTATTATCCGACGATGATGAAAGACGGCACGAAGACCACTGTCCGGCTCACCGGTTCCGGAACAGCCGGCCATCGAATCTGCATCGTGAATTATCCGGGTGAATATCCGGTTTTGAATTTTAAAAGTCAGCCAAAGAAGCAGGGAATCCGCGGTATTCAGCTGAATGGTGATTATTGTTACTTGCGAGGGCTGCATATCACTGAAGCAGGAGATAATGCCATCAAAGTGGAAGGAAATCATAACCTGATTGAACGATGCACGTTCAGCTATAATGATGATTCCGGTTTGCAGCTGGGATTTGGACACGATTTTTCCGTTTCTGGCTTTGGCTCTTCCAATGACGGAAGCCATTGTGCTTATAATGATATTGTTGACTGTGATTCTTACCTTAATTGTGATGCGGACAATTTTGGCAGTGATGCGGATGGCTTTGCCTGCAAGATGCACAATGGACTGAGAAACAGATTTATCCGTTGCCGTTCATGGGATAATGCCGATGATGGCTTTGATCTGTATGAAACGGATTATCCGGTCTATCTTATTGAATGTTGGGCCTGGGGATCAGGCAGAGAGGCGAACTTTACCTGGGTTTCGGCTTCCGGCTCCTTCCAGGGCAACGGCAATGGCATCAAGTTAGGTGGAAACGGTACCGGCGGTTCTTCTAAAGGTAAGCACGAAGTGTATAACTGTGTTGCCTTCAACTGTAATAAAACGGGTTCTGTCAAAGGATTCGATCAAAACAGCCACGGTGGTGGTGTGAAACTTGTCAATTGCCTGGCTTTTGGCTGTGGCTATGATTTCATGTTTGAAAAAAACAGTTATGATTGCGAGTATATCAACAATGTCTGCTTTGGCAACATTGAAATATGTGCAGGTAGTACAAACAGCCACAATGCCATGCTTTCCACGACAGATGAAGCCTGGAACAATCCGGTTAGAGGTTTTTCGTACGGCGATTACGTCAGTTTGTCGGAAGATGACGCCAAAGCACCTAGAGGCACCGACGGCAGTCTTCCGACGAAATTTGCCAGATTGAAAAGTGGGAGCGTGCTGCTGGACAAAGGCCTGAATCTCTTCGAACCCTTTACGTCGGAATATCCGTTTCTCGACCAACCCATTTATGGTACCGCGCGTGATTTAGGACCCTATGAATTGCAGGAAGGTACAGTACTAACGACGCAGATGCTGCTCGACAAGCAGGCGGGTTTCTTTATTTCCATATCGAACTGTTCCTCCAGTGAAGCCCTCATTCATTTCAGCACCGGTATCTCAGCTCAGGCAATCATTTCCGTTTATCAGCTAAGTGGCCAGCTGATTCAACACGTTACAACCATGAAAACAGAGGATGGAACGACGTATGATATGCCTCTGTCCCTTGATGGTTTTGAAAAAGGGATCTACCTGTGCCGGTTGAAAGCTGGCGACCAGCAGTGTTCGTGTAAACTGGTGGTACTATAAATTCGAACAGCATTTTATTATTATTGCCGTATGAGTACTTGCTGATAAAAAGCGGTATCTTTAGCGCTCAATAAGACAAAAAGGTTCTGCCTATGCTAATCCGGCTGATCCGATTGTGGTGGCTATCATCAGGCTATTTGTAACCTATTGCATTAAGTATGAATAGGTCTAGGCTTAATCCTGAGGTGCGCTATTTTAATTAACCTTGAATACCAATAAAGAAGAATACTAAAAAGTCATCATGACAAATCCCGTAGAAACAATTGGTTTTTTAGCTTCATTGTTGTCTGTAGCAAACCAATTTCCTCAAGCTATCAAAGTAATTCGTTCAAAAGATACCAATAGCATATCCTTATTCATGTATATTTTGATTGTTGCCTGCATTTCTTTATGGCTTGTTTATGGAATATTACTTAAAAATCGGCCGTTGATTTGGGCCAATGCTTGTTCACTTGTGCCTATCGTCTATATTTTTATCATTAAGTTGACAAATACACTAACAGGAAAGGACAAGCTGTCAATTTGAGCGAACCTTGGAAAAAATTCCAGAATGAGCTTTAATTATATTTTGAAATCAAACCGGTCTCTTTTGGTTTGTTCGTATAAGTTCCTGTCGAACATATAATACCTTGCCGGGCTATGGGGTACTTTTGTTTGTGTTTCGTTAAGTGGAATCACATATTGTATTTTACCTACCTTTTTTCTGAAATTTCGTTTATCGTACACCGTATTGAATATTGCCTCATACAAACGCTGCATCTGGGTCAGCGTGAACTTTCTAGGCAAAAGCTCGAAAACGATCGGATCATGTAGTAAATCGTACCGTAATTTTAGTAATGCTTCATCAAAAATTTCCTTATGATCAAACATCAGCTCTTTGATGTCATAAGCATTTGTCCATTTTGCATCTTCAATCAAAAGGCTATTGTCAATGTCCTTTATATTTATCAACGAATAAAATCCGACTGTTAATACCCTGTCATCGATTAGTCTAGGCTTTATCCATTCATAATCTTGGTTTCTTTTCTTTAGGCGATCCGGATCACTGAAAACCATGAACTGCTTGACATAGATTTTTTCAAGACCTGTTTGTTCTTTTAATATTCGGAGCGCTGTCGCATCAATTGTTTCATTTCTTCGTACGTGATTTCCGGGAAGTTTCCACTCTGTGTATATACTATTGTTGAATAGAACTGACTCCTTGCGTACCAGTACTTTAAGTTCGTTTTCGTCGTATCCGAAGATGACACAATCGACCGATATATTTTCCAAGATTTTCTCAGAATCCGGATTGCTTGCTGAATTAGTTGATGAAAACATAGCAATTAATTTTTCTACAAATATAAGTTTAAAAAACATAATATTGAAGTCTTACGGTGTGAATAGTACACTATTTCATGGAAATTATATTTTTTTATAAAAATAATTGCACTTAGTGTGAAATATACACGGTTTTATTTGGAGATGATGAAATGTCAGTATATATTTGCCCCCCTGAAATATGTTGTACTTTTTACACCCTGATCGTTCAGTAAAAAATCTGAATGATCTAATGTATTAATAATCAATTGTGTAATAAATGAACAGCAAATTGCTTATGAATTATAGCTAGTTTGGTCTGCTGCTGTGAAAAAAACGTTCGAGTCTATCTTTAGATGGGATGTGCTATATGTAACCTCAATGAAATAACAAAAGTATCGTATGAAAAACAACTTATATATCGTATGGATTTTGGCTTTGGTAATACTTTCAGGTAATGTTGCTGCCGAATCATTCAGAACTATTTCGTCTGATAAACTTAAGGACAAAATAGCCGGAGGATGGGCTGGGAAGATGATAGGAGTAACCTATGGAGCTCCTACAGAGTTTAGAGCAATGAACCGCATTTTTGAAGACTCCATTCATTGGACTCCCAAAGATATCAAAGGCAGTATGTGGCAAGATGATGTTTATGTGCAGCTTACCTTTCTAATGACCATGGATAAATATGGTATGGAAACGCCTGCAAAAACATATCAGGAAATGTTGGCAAAGGCAGGTTATCAATTGTGGCATGCCAATATGCAGACACGTAAGAACTATTTTGACAGCATATTTCCTCCACTCTCCGGTAGTCCTATATATAGTATGCATGCTGATGACATTGATTTCCAGATTGAATCTGATTATCTAGGCTTTATGTGCCCTGGAATGCCTCAAACAGCAACAAGATTGGCCGATAAAATAGGACATATCATGAATTATGGTGATGGTGTATATGGAGGTGCATTTATCGCGTCACTGTATTGTCAAGCTTTTTTTGAATCGGATATCCCTACGATAATTGATAAAGCTCTTCAATCTCTTCCGAAGAAGAGTGCCTACTATGCCATTATCCGGGATGTCCTTCAATATCACAAACAATATCCGGAAGACTGGAGAGCCACTTGGCATGCCATCGAATCAAAATGGGGCAAGTCTGACATTTGTGGTGCAGGGCAGGATTTTAATATTGATGCAAAACTTAATGGTGCCTATGTCGCAATAGGCTTATTGTACGGAAACGGAGATGCGATGAAGACCATTGAAATTACTACACGTTGTGGACAGGATTCAGATTGCAATCCTTCTAATGCTATGGCTGTACTTGGAGTGATAAAAGGGTTTAAAGGATTGCCAAAAACTATGCAAGATGGTGTGGTCGCTGTTGGTGACTCCTTGTTTGTCAACACGACTTACTCTTTTTATACAGCCGTCAATAGTACCTATAAGTATGCTCTTAAATGGATACAAAAAGAAGGAGGCACTGTGTCCGATAAGGAAATAGCTATCAAAACTCAACATCCAAAGCCTTTACCTCTGGAAGTGTCTTATCCTAATGCTGTATTCAAAAAAATGATATCAGTTTTTGATGCCATGGATTTTAAGTTTACAGGGTGTTGGAAAGTATATGAAATAACTACTTGGCAGAGGAAAGTCGAAAAACAGTCAATGGTGGCTGCAAATGTCGGAGATGCGTTAGAATTGAATTTTAACGGGACTGGTATTTCAATAGAAGGGAATTGGTACAAAGACGGTGGTAAAGCAGATGTATTTGTTGACGGTCAATGGCATCAAACAATTGATACGTATTATGCCTATGCCAATCAGCAACACACAACCAGCATTTGGCATATTATGAATTTAAAACCGGGTAATCATACCATCAAGTTGGTGGTTAAAGGTGAAAAAAGGCCTGAATCGACAGGCACAAAAATATATGTGACTAAAGCCTTTGTTTTTGGTTCAGGATTGGCTCATTGATTTTTTTGCTTAAAATCAGAATGGCAAAGCGAGAAAACTAAACTGTTTGGAGAACCTGTGATTTATGGTCAATTGAATGATGACTGTTTTTTAATTTTTTTATAAAGTGATAAAATGTACAGAATAGCGTAATTAAAATCTAATTGCTCACTTTAAATTAATGCTTATGAAAATCATTTTAAAAAGGAGGAAGAATCTTGCAAAATGGCATTTCTTTCTTAGTTATTTCTTAGTATTTGGATTGCTGCTTGTCAGTTCATCACTGTATGCGCAAAACAGTCAAATAAGTGGAACGGTTAAAGATAGTAATGGGGCGCCTTTACCAGGAGTCAGTGTCATGGTTCAAGGAACTAAATTTGGGACAGTTACCAATCCTGAAGGAATTTATTCCATCAAAGCGCCGTCAAATGCCACGCTAAAGTTTTCTTTTATAGGGATGAAAGGGCAGTCTATTTCAGTGGCTGGCAAATCAAAAATAAATGTCACCATGATGGAAGATGCAAAAAGCGTTGATGAAGTAGTCGTGACGGCATTGGGTATCAAACGTTCTGAAAAAGCCTTGGGCTATTCTGTCCAGAAAGTCTCAGGGGAGAGTCTGCAAAAAGTATCTGGAGTTGATGTTACGACATCACTGACTGGTAAAGTTGCTGGACTTTTGGTTAAGAATTCACCGGATTTTGGTGTTACTCCAGTTCTCTCCATTCGTGGAGAAACTCCTCTGTTGGTCATTGACGGAGTGGCATATGCCAATAAAACGCTTAGTGATATCTCTTCTGAAGATATCGAATCAATGAGTGTTTTGAAGGGCGCTACAGCCTCGGCTCTTTATGGCTTTCGTGGCGCAAACGGAGCCATCTTGGTAACAACCAAAAACGGCAGCGCCAATAAAGGAGGTTTGACGGCAGAATTCACAACGAATACCATGTTTACTGCCGGATTTTTGGCTATTCCTGAAAAGCAAAGTGTATATGGCCGCGGTAGTAACAATACCTATGATAAGAACTCGGATTCATCATGGGGGCAAAAGATGGACGGCTCAATTCAGAACCAATGGGATCCTAATTTGATGGAATATAGGGATTACGCTTATCTGCCTGTTGGTAAAAACAATTTTAAAAATTTTCTGGAACAAGGTTATGTAACGAATAACAATTTTAATGTTGGATACAAAAAGGAAAATGTTTCTTTGAGAAGCTCCATTAACTGGACAGAAAACAAAGGACAGTATCCGAATTCCAAATTGGATAAATTTACGTATACTTTTGGCGGTGATATCAATTTAGATAAATTCAAACTGAGTTCAAATTTATCGTATGCTAAAAAACATACACCAAATTTGGGATCTAATGGTTATACTTCCTATGACCCTATGTACTCTTTACTGATTTGGTCAGGCTCTGATTTTAACATTTTGGATTATAAGAATAATTATTGGTTGAAAAAAGGCGAAGTACAGAATTATACGTACCGGTCAGGATCAAACAACCCTTATTTTGACAGATATGAAAGAACAAATGAAGTGTCTCGTGATATTTTCAATGCTGATGTTTCATCAAGTTATCAAATCGCAAAATGGTTGAAAGCCAGTCTTCGTTCAGGACTTGATTTTTACACAGATCGTGGAGATCAAAGGGTTTCATGGGGCTCTTATACATCAACGGGTAATACAGGTATTCCCGGTAATCCTTGGACATGGAACGGTGCATGGACTGGGTGTTATAATACAGGACAAAATCAAGGATTTAGTATGAATAGCGATTTCCTGTTAACAGGAGATAAGTCTATCAGTAAGTTCGTGATAGATTACCTGGCTGGTGGAACGATTTATTACAAGAAAGATGATAATATTTATGCGAATACAGTAGGCGGCATCTCTGTCCCTGGTTTCTTCTCTCTGAAGGCATCTGTCAATACACCATATGTATCACAAAGTACAGAAGCAGAACAGGTGAATTCGTTATATGGCCGTGTTTCATTATCCTGGAACAACATGGCTTTTTTAGAAGCAACTGGTCGTAACGACTGGAGTTCAACATTACCGGAAACGACTCGGTCGTACTTTTATCCATCTGTCGCTGGAAGCTTTGTAGTTTCAGAGCTTATGCCTGGGACAAAGGATTGGCTGGATCTGTTGAAAGTTAGAAGCTCCTGGACCATGTCAAAAACGCCCCCCGAAATTTATGCAGTCAACAGCGCTTTTACAATTAATAGCGGTACATGGGGTACAATGAATGGTGCCAGTGCGCCAAGTAACTTGTACGGTTCAAATATCCTGCCAGAAAGTGCCAATACATTTGAGGTCGGTTTGCAAGGCATGGTCTTAAAAGACCGGTTGATGGTCGATCTATCCTACTACGATAAACACATGTACGACTTTTTGGAAGCTGCAACCTTATCGGGTGCTACCGGATATACTGGCAACTATATTAATACGGACGAAGAAATATCCCGTCGTGGCTGGGAAGTAGCTGTTAATGGCTCCCCAATTAAAAACAAAGATTGGCAATGGGATCTAGGCGGTAACTGGTCAACCTACAAACGGGTTTATACAAAACTGGACGCAACCTACTCAAGCAAAAAGCCATGGGTTAAAGTCGGAGAACGGGTTGATGCGTTAGTAAGTAAAGATTTTGTACGTGATCCATCCGGAAATCTGGTATTCAATAATGGAAGACTTCAATATAGTCAGTATGATTCAAACTTTGGTTGGACAGATCCTGATTGGATCTGGGGTTTAAATACAACCTTAAGATATAAGAATTTCAGTTTGTTTGCCTCATTTGACGGTGTTGTCGGTGGACTTATGAATACAAGAACTGAGAGTTATATGTGGCAAGCTGGTGTTCATCCAAAATCTCTTACAAAAGCCAGAGAATTGGATGTTGCTACGCCAGGTTCTAAAAACTTTATTGGACAGGGTGTAAAAGTCGTATCAGGTACGGCTACATATGATCAGGATGGCAACATTACCAGTGATACCCGTGTTTTTGAGCCCAATGATGTGGCAACCACCTATAAGCAATATATCATTGATTTGCATAACAGTAGTGCCTGGGGTGGAGCAGGAAGCCCTGCAGATACTTATTCTAAAACATTCTTCAAATTACGTGAATTGTCTTTAACCTACAATGTTCCAAGCAGATTTTTACATGGTATAGCTAAGGCTACATCTATCAGTTTTGTAGGACAGAACGTCTTTTTATGGGCTAAGGATTTCAAATATTCTGATCCTGACGGAGGTATAGAAGATTTTTCTGATCCATCTGTTAGATACCTTGGAGGAAATATTAAAGTAACATTTTAATAAAAGGCTATGAAAAAGATATATATAATAATTTCAGCAATAATTTCTCTTGCAATTGCGAGTTCATGTAGCAATTTTGAGGAATTGAATACGAATCCAGATGCTGCAACCACGGTTTCACCTGGAATGATTGCTACTCAAGTATTGAAAGATACCTACAGATTCTGGAACCCTAATCCAACGGATTGGGCAACAGCAAACCTATGGTCAAAGCATACGGCCATTCTTGAAACAAACCCAAATCCTTACCAGTATTATTACTCATACTGGCCTTATGGGGGATATAGTTATAAAATGCTAACTGACCTTAAACGGATGGTTGAATTTTCAAAAGGAACTCAGTTTGAGTCATCATACAAAGGGTTAGAGCTCTTTATGAAAGCATATTTCGGTTATACAACGACATTGGATTTGGGGGATATTCCATATTCTGAAGCCGGTATGGCAGAAGAAGGCATTTTCAAACCTAAGTATGACAAACAAGCCGATGTATTTGCAGAAGTCTTGACTGATTTTAAAGCGGCTGAAGAATATTTTGCAAAAGGAGTAAATTTTGATGGAGACATCATGTACGGCGGAGATGTTACAAAATGGCGAAAACTTTGTAATGCTATGCAATTGAAAGTGCTGCAGATGATGAGCAAAAAAATTACAGCTGAACAAAAAACGCGTTTTGCAGAAATCGTTGCTGCCGGCCATTTGATGGAAAGCAATGATGACAATTTCCAATTAACTTATTCTGAGAATCCCAATTCTAGTCATCCATATTGGGATGGAGAATACGAACGGATTTATGATGGCGTTTCAAAATTGACGGTGGATGCGTTAAAGAAATTCAATGACCGTCGATTGTTTATTTTTGCTGAGCCTGCCCAATATTTGATTGATGCAGGAAAATCCGAATCCGATTTTGATGCATATGAAGGCGCTCCTACCGAATTATCGGCCGATTTGCTGGCTCTCAATAATCAAAAGGGCATGTATTCTTTGATCAATAAACGCTATGTTGAATATAAAGCGGGTGATCCTATGATAAAATATGCCTATGCAGAACAATGTTTTATTATCGCTGAGGCGATAGAGGAAGGTTGGGTCTCAGGAAATGCAAAGGATTATTATGAAAACGGCGTTAAAGCCATGCTGACCTATTTTATGAATTTGCCTTCTGCTGCAACAGGCAATCATGGAATGCCTATCACTCAGGCTTACATTGATGGCTATTTTACTGGTGCTGCTGCATATGCAACAAATGGATCCAAAACGGATCGTTTGCACCAAATATGGATGCAAAGATGGTTGATTGATTTCTTTCAGGGGAACGGACAATCCTATAACAATTTTCTTAGGACTGGCTATCCTGAATTTCCCCTTGATCCAACAACAAGTATGAATCCGGATGATCAGACAGTCTATCCGAAACGTTGGAAATACCCGACAGATGAACAGATTTCTAACCCGGTTAATTACAAAAAGGCGATTGATGATCAGTATGGTGGGTATGATGGAATAAACAAAACTCCCTGGTATTTACAATGATCGGCAAGAATCGTATGACAGCGATTTTTATAAAATAGACAATAAATGGGAGGAGAGTTATACCTCCTCCCATTTATTTTTCTTTAGCGGATTAATTAACAAGTTTCTAGAAACGATCTATTAGGTCAATTATCTGTAGAATCTAAATGGCTTTCAGATTATTTAATAGGATTATGAATAAAAGAATTATTGGGTTATGCCTGACTTTGTTGTGTTTTTCCTTAACGCTTTTGGCTTCTCCAAATCCGCTGCAACTGCAAATTAGAGGAAAAATCACCTGCAATGGAAAGGCTGTCCCTTCGGTTGTGGTGACTGATGGTATTTCGGTTGTTGAGACTGATCAATTTGGCAACTATACCATGCACTCTACGTCAGATAGAGACTATGTGTATTACTCACTTCCTTCCGGGTACAATTCGCCCATAAAAGAAGGGTTACCAATATTTTATGCTCCTATAGATAGCATGAAAAAGACTCAGAAAATCGATTTTGTGCTTTATCCTTGCAAGCAGTCTCAACTTAAACATGCTTTTATTGTATGGGCAGACCCTCAAGTGATTGAATTAAAAGAATTTGATTTATTAAAAGAGGTCGTGGCCGATGTAAATAAAACAGTTGCGGGCTTATCTTCTCAATTTCCTGTTCATGGTATAAGCTGTGGCGACAATGTTTTTGATAGGCTGAATTTTTTTGAAAGGTATAAACAACTTATCGCCCAGACAAGCATGCCATTTTACCAACTGATAGGTAATCATGATATGGATTATAATAATCGTTCAAATGAATTATCGGCTAAGTCGTATGCCTCAACTTTCGGACCAACATATTATTCATTTAATAAGGGCCGGGTCCATTATATCATGTTAAAAGATGTGTTCTATTATGGGGATTCCTACAGGTATCTTGGTTACATTGATGAAACTCAACTTAGTTGGATGGAAAAAGACCTGTCAAAAATAAAAGCTGGCAGCACAGTGGTTGTATCACTTCATATCCCTACCGTTTATGGTGATACTGAAAATGAAGACAGCTATTCTACGTTGTTATCAAACGAAGTGATGAACCGGTCTGCTTTATACAAGATATTGTTGCCTTATAAAGCTCATATTTTAGCGGGCCATAGTCATACACAATGGAATACAATCGTGTCACCTAGCATTTTTGAACATGTTCATGCTGCTGCTTGTGGAGCCTGGTGGCAAGGAGACATCTGTACTGACGGTTCACCGAAAGGGTATACCGTTTATCTTGTTGATGGAGATAGTCTTTCGTGGTATTTCAAAGGATTAAATGTAGATAAGTCTGATCAATTTAAACTTTATCCTGCCGGTGCGGATTCTTTAAATCCCGGATGCATCATTGCGAATGTCTATAATTACGATTCGGCGTGGAAAGTCTGTTGGTATGAAAACGGAGTGTATAAAGGGGAAATGGAAAGGTATTGGGGCAAAGACCCGTTGGCAAATGAGCTCTATCAGCCAGGCAAAAACAAAAAGTATTCCTGGCTGAGTGTTGGCGAGACTCATCATCTTTTTAGGGCACGCATTCAGGATCCAGAAGCCAAAATCACTGTTAAAGTCACAGACCGGTTTGGCCAGGTATTTGTAAAGGAACTTTGATGATTATTTTAGTAAGATAAACAACCAAGTAAGATGAAATATAAAATTCGTTTATGCATTTTCCTGTTTGTATTCTTTTCTGTTTGCGCGTTTTCGCAATCAAAAAAAGGATACAGATTGGTCTGGCAGGATAATTTCAGTGGAAAGGAACTCGATACAACCACATGGACTAATGAGACGGCTAATCCTCGTTGGGTCAACAATGAATGGCAACGCTATACCAACGGTGGTAACGTCAAAGTTTCAAAAGGCAAGCTGAAAATCGAAGCTCGCTATAAAAATGGCGAATACACATCGGGGCGAATCAATACTCGATCTAAAAAAACATTTATCTACGGTATCATTGAAATGAAAGCCAAGTTACCAAAAGGTACTGGAACATGGCCGGCTCTTTGGATGCTGGGACAAAACGATCAAGCAGTTGGTTGGCCTGCCTGCGGTGAACTGGATATTATGGAGCACGTGGGAAAACACCCCGGTTTTATTCATACTTCCATTCATAATTCATCCGGATACGGACAGACACCTTATACCGGAATCTTGCAGGTAAAAGATCCTTTTAATACCTACCATATCTATGGAATGGAATGGACGAAAGATCTTATTTCATTTTATGTCGATCATAAACTATCCTATTGTTACCGACCGGATATCAAAAATAAAGATAACTGGCCTTTTGACAAACCATTTTTTCTGATTTTCAACATAGCCGTCGGAGGCGACTGGGGAGGACCGGTGGTCGACAATAACTGCTTTCCAGCCGTAATGTTGGTTGACTGGGTTAAGGTTTACCAAAAAAAATAACTTATGAAGTTGTGAGGGCTTTTTTTACAGTTTAGGCGATGAATCGCTGTAAAACCAGTTTTATCACGTTAAAACATGCTGCTGCAGGTATGCTTTTGCAAGACGTTTATCCAGAATGGGTAAAACATGGTCTGGAAAACTTGTAGCATTAATGAAAAAAGTAGACACTTATGAAAGAAACAATTCTATCACTAATCCTGTTTGTCTCTTCTTTTGCATTTTCTCAGCAAACCAATCTGTCAAACCAGCGATGTCTTCCAATAAAAAATAGAACCGTTGTTGTATATACTTCAGCCGATCATACATCGCTGAGACTGACGAAAACAGATGACTTAAACTTTTCAGAGCAACATCAGTTTTTTGAATCAAAGGCGTACGTTTTTGTCAATCCAAAGAAAACCTTTCAAACCATTATGGGGATTGGAGGCGCTATCACAGATGCCAGTGCGGAAGTTTTTGCCAAATTGGGCAAAGAAAAGCAAAACGAATTATTGGAAGCGTATTATAGTAAAGAGAAAGGGATTGGCTATTCAATCATAAGAACGACTATTAATAGTAGTGATTTCAGTTCTGATAGTTATTGTTACGTAAAGGAAGGAGATAAAACATTAAAAACGTTCAATATAGGCCATGATGAAAAATATAAAATTCCATTTATTAAAAGGGCTATTGAAACAGCTGGCGGGAAAGAGCTTGTTTATGTAAGTCCGTGGAGCCCTCCAGCTTTTATGAAAGACAACAATAACATGATTAATGGAGGAAAACTATTACCTGCTTTTTATCAGACTTGGGCTGATTATGTTAAAAAATTTATTGATGGTTACCAAAGAGAGGGCATCCAGATATGGGGATTAACAGTTCAAAACGAACCAATGGCCACCCAAAGATGGGAATCTTGTATTTATACAGCTGAAGAAGAGAGGGATTTTTTAAAATACTATTTAGGTCCAACCTTAGCAAAAGCTGGTTATGGGAGCAAGAAAATTATCATCTGGGATCATAATAGGGATATGATCTCACAAAGGGTAACTACGATTCTTGAAGATCCTCAAGCTTCCAAATATGTTTGGGGCATTGGGTTCCATTGGTATGAAAGCTGGAATAGCGGAGAGCAACTGTTCGGGAACATCAAAATGGTCAATGAAATGTATCCGGATAAAAAATTGATTTTTACTGAAGGCTGTGTGGAAAAATTCAATAAAGAGCAGTTACAATTCTGGGGGAATGGCGAACAATATGGACGCTCCATGATCAATGATTTTAATAATGGAGTAACAGGCTGGACTGATTGGAACATCCTTCTTGATGAAAAAGGAGGGCCGAATCATGCGAACAACTACTGTTTTGCTCCCATTCACGGTGATACGAATACTGGTGAGCTGATTTATACGCCGTCGTATTTTTTTATTGGCCATTTTTCCAAGTTTATTGAAAAAAATGCCAAACGGATTAGTAGCATATCAAACCGTATTCAATTACTGACTACCTCTTTCATTAATCCGGACGGAAAAATTATAACCGTTGTCATGAATCAAAGTGACAGACATATAAGTTATAATTTGTGTGTTGGAACCAAAAATACTGAAGTCTCCATTTTACCGCATGCCATTCAAACGTTACTCTATTAAGATCGTGAGTGAATTTAAGCCTGAAAGTTATCAAATCTAATACTCATATGAGCAAGAAAAGTGTTTTTATTGTCAGTTTCCTTACATTCTCAGTCAGCATCTTTCCACAGAAGTCTATCGATCAGAAGGTGGATGCATTATTAAAGAAAATGACTATTGAAGAAAAAATCGGTCAGATGAACCAATATAATGATGATTGGACATCTACTGGTCCGGTGACTGTTGATAATGAAAAAGCCGCCCAGATTAGGAATGGACAAGTCGGTTCATTATTAAATTGTTTAGGTACGGCACGGGTGCGAAGTTGGCAGAAAATGGCCATGCAATCCCGTTTAAAAATCCCACTGTTGTTCGGACAAGATGTGATTCATGGATTTAAAACCACATTCCCAATTCCATTAGCCGAAGCTGCAAGTTGGGATTTGAGCGCCATTGAATTATCGGCAAGAATTGCCGCAATCGAAGCAAGTGCCAGCGGAATTAACTGGACGTTTGCGCCAATGGTCGATATTGCCAGGGATCCACGTTGGGGAAGAGTAATGGAAGGCGCTGGTGAAGATCCATATTTGGGCTCGAGAATTGCCTATGCACGGGTGAAAGGATTTCAAGGTGAAAAATTGGGAAGTGTAAACTCGTTAATGGCTTGTGCCAAACATTTTGCAGCTTATGGCGCTGCAATTGGTGGCAGAGATTACAATTCAGTGGATATGAGTAACCGTTTGCTTTGGGAAGTGTATCTTCCTCCTTTTAAAGCGGCTGTGGACGCTGGTGTTTCCACTATTATGAATTCATTTAATGATTTAAATGGAGTACCTGCTACCGGTAATAAATATTTACAACGCGATATTTTGAAAGGAAAATGGGGATTTGACGGTTTTGTCGTGAGCGACTGGGGGTCTATTGGAGAAATGATCAATCATGGGAATGTAAAAGATGAATACGAGGCGGCACTTTCTGCCATTACAGCAGGATGTGACATGGATATGGAAAGCAGATGTTATAAAAACAATCTGGAACAATTGGTTAAAGATAAGAAAATCGACGTTTCATTGATTGATGATGCAGTCAGACGCATTCTTAGGAAAAAGTTCGAGCTTGGTTTGTTTGATGATCCATACAGGTTTTGCAATGCCGATAGAGAAAAGGCTGCGTTGAACGATCCTGAACATTCAAAAATAGCCCGGCAAATGGCCGAAAAATCCATCGTGTTACTTAAAAATGAAAATCAACTGCTGCCTTTATCGAAAGAGCTAAAAACGATTGCCTTTATCGGCCCTTTGGTAAAATCGCTTAAACAAAACAAAGGATTCTGGGATATTGACGTACCCAATACAGATTCTACTTTTATTGTATCACAATGGCAAGGTTTGCAGAATAAAGTTGGACAATCCACTAAATTACTTTATGCAAAAGGGTGTGAGATAGAAGGAAACGATCAATCAGGATTTGCCAAGGCTGTTGAAACAGCCAAACAGGCAGATGTTGTTATCTTAAGCATTGGCGAACGGAGAGATATGAGCGGTGAAGCCAAAAGTCGAAGCAACATTACTCTACCAGGTGTACAGGAAGAACTGGTCAGAGCGATCATGGCTACAGGGAAACCTGTGGTTGTACTTATCAATGCTGGCCGGCCATTGGTTTTTAATTACATTACCGATAGTGTTCCTGCTATTTTGTATACCTGGTGGTTAGGTAGTGAAGCGGGCAATGCTATTGCGGATGTGCTGTTTGGTGATTATAATCCATCAGCCAAACTGCCGATCACGTTTCCACGCAGTGTGGGACAGATCCCTATTTATTACAGTCATTTCAATACAGGTAGACCTGCAACTAATGACGAAGATAGAAATTATCGATCGGCCTATACGGATTTATCAATTTATCCAAACTATGAATTTGGCTATGGCCTGAGTTATACAACCTATCAGTATAGTGATCTAAAGATGACGGCGAAAACCATGAATGTAAACGGAAAAATCGGAGTGTCAGCCATAATTACCAATACCGGAAAGTACGCCGGAGAAGAGATCGTTCAATTATACATCAGAGACAAAGTCGGCTCAATTGTTCGCCCTGTAAAGGAACTGAAGGATTTTATCAAGATTCACCTCAATGCCGGAGAATCGAAAACTGTTACCTTTAGCATTGACAAAGAAAAATTGTCCTTCTATAATCAGCGGTTGGAATGGGTTGCCGAACCGGGTGAATTTGATGTTATGATTGGTGCTTCCTCAGCAGACATTCGATTGAAAGATAGTTTTGAACTTTTAAACTAATTAAGGATGAAACAATATATGAAGAAATTTGTCTATATCATCATCGTGTTGCTCTGTCTGAGCGGTAGCGTCTACGCTCAATCGTTTTTACATGTTCAGGGACAGGATATTGTTAATGAAAATGGACAGAAGGTTTATTTTCAGGGAGTTGGGCTTGGGAACTGGTTGCTCCCTGAAGGCTATATGTGGAAATTCGGAGGATATGGAGACCGTCCAAGAACCATAGAAAGGTTAGTGGCTGATCATCTTGGAAAAGAGCAAGCCGATCGATTCTTTAAAACCTATCGCCAAAACTACATAACAGAAGCCGACATTAAGCGTATTTCTGAACTTGGTTTTAATTCAGTGAGACCTGCCTTGAATGCTCGCCGGTTTCTTACAGAAGGTGATGACAACCAATTTGTAGATGAAGGATTTCAGCTGCTGGACAACCTGATCAAGTGGTGCAAAAAATATCATTTATACGTGATCATTGACATGCATGCGGCTCCTGGAGGGCAAACCGGAGCAAATATCGATGACAGCCAAAACGATAAATGTGAACTGTTTTCTGACCCCAAAAATGAAGAACTTTTGGTTAAATTATGGGTGAAAATTGCAGGAAGATATAAAGACGAGCCGACGGTTGCTGCTTATGACTTGTTAAATGAGCCGATTCCGGAATGCACCGGTGCCGACAAATTATACAAGGACAGTCTTATACCTGTTTATGAACGACTAATAAAGGCCATTCGTGCCGTTGACAAAAAGCATATGTTCACCTTGGAGGGTTATAATTGGGCGGGTAATTGGTCTGTATTCACTAGGCCTTTAGATCCGAATCTATTTTTTCAATTCCATTATTATTGCTGGAGTCGTCCAGATAACCTTAGTGACATTAACTATTACCTGCATAAAAGAGATCAGTTGAACGCCCCTGTTTGGGTCGGTGAAACTGGCGAAAAGAATAATGCGATATATTTTGCAACCACTCAACTCTTTGAACAAAATAATATTGGATGGTCTTTTTGGCCATGGAAGAAGATGGATACCAGGAATACTCCGTATTCTATCAAGCCACCTGAAGGCTGGGATAAGGTGATTGCCTATTCAGAAGCAGGCAAAGATGTGGCAAAAGATCCAGAAAAGATTTTTAATCAATTCCTGGAAAACATCAAGATCGAAAATTGTGATTTTTTCCCGGATGTTGTCAATTCTATGTTACGCCGTCTTCCCTTAAAAATCGAGGCTGAAAATTATGGGCAGGAAGGTTATATGAAGTCCTATTTTGTTAAGGATACACTGACCAAGTCCTCCTTTTACAGGATAATGGAACCGGTTAAGATTGTTTTGATCAAAAATGACTCAACATCACTGGCTTCTGAACAGGCCATAACACTGAGCGATCATGAATGGACGTCCTATCGGGTAAAGTCTGTTGAAAACAAGAAATACAACATGGCTGTAAAGGTTAAAGCTGTAGGCAAACCCGCATCTGTTACCTTATTCGTCAACGGGAAACCTGCTGGCATCAGGATATCCAATACTGAATGGATGGAGTTAAATCTAAAGCCACAACGCTTTCTACAGGGAGAAAACAAGATTAAGATTTACGTGAAGAACGGAAACATCGAGTTTGATTGGATTAATGTATATAAATGAGAGGGTACAGATGAAAAAATTTCTATTTACAGCATTTTCTTTGCTGGTCAGTCTTTCCATTTTTTCGCAGGTAGCTTTGCCTAACCTGTTTTCCGATAACATGGTTTTGCAGCGAAATGTCCGGATTCCTGTTTGGGGATGGGCAAGTGCCAATGAAAAGATTCTTGTACGGTTTAATAAACAGGCCAAATCGATCAAGGCAGACAAAAATGGGAAATGGATGGTGAATTTGGCTCCTGAAAAAGCAGGGGGGCCGTATTGTCTGGTCATAAAAGGTAAAAACACACTACGAATTCATAATATTCTCGTTGGTGAAGTTTGGCTGTGCTCTGGTCAATCCAATATGGAATTTACGGTGGGCAATTTGGGAGGATGGCAATCCGGCGTTGCCAATTATCGATCGGAAATTGCTGCTGCCAATTATCCTTTAATCCGTCAGGTTAAAATTTTGCATTCAATTAATTCCTTACCTGAGACAAACCTTAATACAACCGGGTGGAAAATCTGTGATTCTACGACGGTTGCAGACTTTTCAGGTGTAGCTTATTTTTTCGCCAAAAACCTTTGTGATAGCCTTAATATACCTATTGGCTTGATTAATGATTGCTGGGGGGGCACGAATATTGAGACTTGGATTAGCCGGGAAGGTTTTGAAAACTCTAACGAATTTAGAGAAATGATTGCCGGAATGCCCAAGATTAGTTTGGATTCGTTGAACCAATTGAAAGCAGAGGCTACATTAAAAAGGATTGAAGTGCTGCAGGGTATCAACCCTCGCTCTGTCCATGCAAACTTGTTTAAAGAATTTGCATTTGATGATACCAGATGGCCTGAGTTATATGAACCACAATTATGGGAACAACAATGTATAGGCGAGATCGATGGAGTGGTTTGGCTTCGAAAAACGATTGTGTTAACAAAGGAAGATGCCTGCAAGAATGCTGTGCTTGAATTATCAACAATTGATGACGAAGACAGTACCTATATAAATGGTGTTTTGGTCGGGAGTACGAATTTGTATTCGACTCCAAGAAAATATGCAGTAGCCAATGGGCTATTGAAAGAGGGGAGAAATATCATTGCTGTAAGAGTTTTGGATACGGGTGGTGGTGGCGGTATTTATGGTGAACCGGCTGAAGTAAGATTAACACTAGGCAGCAAGACTATTCCATTAGCCGGACAATGGAAGTTTCAGGTTGCATCCGTTCAAGAGGGTACCAATCAGAACTCGCTTCCATCTCTTTGCTATAATTCGATGATTGCACCATTGATTCCATATGCCTTTCGAGGTGTCTTGTGGTATCAGGGCGAGGCTAATGCAAATCGAGCATTTCAATATCGAAAAGCGTTCCCGCTATTGATCCAAGACTGGAGACAAAAATGGCAGGAGCCTGATATGCCGTTCTATTATGTGCAATTGGCAACGTACAATACACCTGGCAACAGCAACGACGGTTGTGCTTGGGCAGAGTTGAGAGAAGCGCAAACCAGGACATTATCAGTGTCAAATACTGGAATGTGTGTCACTACAGACATTGGAAATCCAACGAATATTCATCCCGTTAATAAACAGGATGTTGGTAAACGGCTGGCTGCCATTGCCTTTAATGCTATTTACAACAAAAAAATGATTTGTTCCGGGCCAGCATATCAATCGATGGAAATTAAAGGAAATGAGATAATGCTTTCGTTTGACCATATTGGAACAGGGCTCTATACACCGGATAAATACGGCTATCTAAAAGGGTTTGAAATCGCAGGGAGTGATCATGTGTTTTATTTTGCCAAAGCATTTATAAAGGACAATCAAGTGGTGCTTTCTTCCGAGAAGGTGTCCAGGCCGATTGCTGTACATTATGGGTGGGTTGGTGATGCTAGTGATTGCAACCTGTATAATAAAGAAGGCTTTCCTGCAATTCCATTCAGGACAGATGAATGGAAAACACAAACAAAAGGGGAGAAATACACAATTGATGTTATGAAACACTAATTGGCCGATATGATTATTGTAGATCCATTGGTTTAAATCTAATTTATAAAGGTTGGATTCTACGGCCCTTGCCGCGGAATCATTGGTTCAGGGCTTTCCCGCTGGTTTATCCCTTTTATTATACGGAACGTGATGAAACATTATTATTATTTTACATCTGTATTTCTATTTTGTATGTTTCAGGTAGTAGCTTCAAACAGTCAAAAATCCATTGCAAAAAATGACTTTTTTGTTGTAAAATTTAATTACAGGACAAATCAGTTGATGATTGATAAGGCTACAAATGAACCGTTTATATCAGGTGCGACAAGTGCAATCAATACCAATTATGGTACTCAGACAACATTAGCTCCGAATTACACGTTTAATGACAAAAAGACGAAAGTTGTAACCATAAACGATAAGATTGGTTCGGGAAAACGAGTTAGCTTATTTGGTACCGACAACACGAAGAAGCTGACTATTGAATGGCGCATTGCTCTTTATGACAGACATCAGTTCATCGTTTTTGAAACCATTTGTAAAAATAGTTCTTCAGAAGCCATTCAGATTAAAAGCATTGAGCCGTTAAGGGTACTTAAGGCCGAGGCTGGATCACTATATTACCCAAATGCATCAAAATGCCTTTTGAATGGAGCTATGTATTATGATGCAGGTTCCATACATACTTTGGGAACACCCTATATAAAAAGTACTCCTTATGGTGAGACCAAAGGTGGGATCATGCAACCTAATTCATTGTCCTTGAATGATGAAACCGTGCAAAGTTGGTGGAATCTCGGATTGTTTAGCGGGTATGATAACAATGGGATGTCAATCGGTTATATTGAAAATCAGGTTAGCCTGGGTAGAATACAATTATTAAAGACAGGACGTGATCAGCTTTCTTTTGTTGTAGAGTCAGTCTACGACGAAGGTTTTAGTTTGAAGAAGAATCAAACAATCAGTTCTGATAAAGTCATGATCAATATTGCTCCCAATCCTTATAGGTCGCTGGAGGATTATGCGGAGACTGTTGGTAAAGTAAATGGAAGCAAAGTCAGTTCACCGGTAAATGGTTGGTGCAATTGGTTTTATACCTTAGATGATTACACGGAAGAAGAGATTGTTCGAAACGCCGAGTTTGCTTCTAACTATTTAAGAAAATACGGATTGGAGTATATTCAAATAGATGAAGGCTACCAGAAGTTTCATGGCGATTGGGAGGGAAATGCTCGTTTTCCACATGGAATGAAATGGCTTGCTCAAAAAATTAAAGATGTAGGTCTAAAACCAGGCATTTGGATTGCTCCGTTTGTCGTTTCAGACACGACGGCTGTTTTTAAAGAGCATCCCGATTGGTTTCTGAAAAACGAAGATGGTTCACTAAAGCGAATCGGTCCATGGCCAGGAGAGAATACGGATTGGTTTAAATCTGAACAACCAAAGCGCTATTGCTTAGACATTACACATCCTGAAGCTGAAAAATGGTTTACTGACTTGATCGATACAATTGCAAATAATTGGGGATATCAACTGATAAAAGTCGATTTTGTGGCATGGACGGTTTTTTCTGCACATCACTTCTATAATGCTTCGTATACTCCGGCAATGGTCTATAGAAAAGCCTTTGAGATCATGCGCAAAGTTGCTGGAGATAGCTGCCATATACTCGATTGTGGACCTGGTCAAGTGACCGCGGGCCTGTTGAATAGTATGCGGATAGAATACGATCAGAATTATGGCTATTCCGCTGATGCGTGGAAGCAATATTTTATCGGATCGTCTTCCAGTGCAGGGGCTTTAGGAAAACGTTATTTTTTCCATCATACCGTTTGGACGAATGATATCGATCATCTTTGCATGGATATGCTTTCCCCACATCAATCTCAGGCAGCAGCTTCAATAATCGCTTTAAGTGGTGGAAACACGATGTCAGGAGACAGACTTGTGACATTGGATAAAACGAAATTGGAAATCTTAAAAAAGGCGTTTCCATCGGCCAATTCATTGGCAAGGCCTATCGATTTATTTGATGATGATCCTCAAACAGCCTTTGCTTCAACGATTAAACGTTCTTTTGGAGAATGGACGGTGGCTGGTTTTTTTAATCCTGATTTGACAACCGATGTTCAACGTCACATTTCGCTAAAGCGATTGTGGCTTGATCCAGATAAGATATATCTATGTTATGATTTTTGGAAAGAACAGTTTTTAGGAGAAGTCATAGATTCAATGACCATTCATATTGATCCAGCCAGCGTGACCCTGTTAAGTTTTCATGAAAAAAAGAATATTCCTCAAGTGATCTCTACCAGCAGGCATATCATGCAAGGTGCTGTTGAATTGAAAGATGTCAGTTTCAATTTCGAAAAAAATAGCCTGTCAGGCATTTCAGTCGGGCCAGCAAATACCTCATATAGCGTGATTGTCTATATACCGGATGCCTATGATTGGTCACCCAGGCAACGAAAAATGTATGACGATTTCACTGGTTTTTCTGTAAAAAAAGTCAACAACCACCTGTTGAGAATCGATTTGCATTTTGGGGCATCCGGCCGGGTTGAATGGGCTGTTTCGTTTAACAAACAATAGAATGTGGATGGCCATAATGATTTAATTGGAAGGAGCTTATGAAAAAGATACGAGTCGTATCGGTTTATCTGCTGTTGTACATTAGTCTGTCTATAACAGGTGTACAGGCCAAAGAAATTCATGTTAAGCCATCGCTATCTTATAATAGACAGGACACTAATCTGATACTGCCTCCTTCATGGGCTTTTGGTATACTTTACGGTGGGTATACCAACCAAAAACAGACGATTGAACGAGTTAATGAACTAATGGCTCATGATTATCCGGTTGATTCATACTGGATTGATTCATGGTTTTGGAGCTTTGCTGATCATGGAAAGGGACCGCAACAGTATATTGATTTTGTTGCTGATACGGTTGACTATCCTGATCGAAAAGCCATGTGGGACTATCTTGAGAAAAAGAATATTAAGGGTGGATTTTGGATATGGGATTGTATCTTTAAAACAGGCAACGAAAAAGCTTTCGATGATTTCCGGCGAAAAGGCTATTTTAAAAATACTTATATTGAAACCAGCCCATGGCATAACAATGATTCAACTACGGCAATGTTCCAGACCAAGGAAGACGATAAGTCTGGTACCATATGCGGCAACATTGACTTTGATAATCCTGAAGCTGTTGCTTATTTTAAACAGCAAATGAAACATTTTTTTGATGAAGGAGCTGACTTTATAAAATTGGACCGGACTTCAGCCATTCCTGTTTGTAAAGCTATGTTTGAGATGACTCAAACGTTTGGAAAAGAAACCAAAGGACGCGGGTTCATTCTTTCGCACACTGGTGGTATGGAAACAGAGGCTTATAAACATTTCCCCGGTAAATGGACAGACGATACCCGTTCGGATTGGACGGTAGAGCAACCGACAAAGGATTTTAATGCTTGGGTTCCCCGCGTAGGGCTTAAGGAAAACATCGCTATGTACACAGATCCATTGAAACGCAGCAGTAAAATTCCTTTCCTAACCAATGATCTTGGTGGATTTGATAGGGGAAGAACAAATATAGTGGACGAGTCTCTATATATCCGCTGGATGCAGTTTTCAATATTCAGCCCGATTGTAGAAGTTTTTTCTCAACCTGAAAATCCTACATCAAATTTGGCATATCGTTATTCAAAAAGAGCGGACAAACTATTTCGTCAATACAGCCATTTACGTATGGAATTGTTCCCATATATTTATTCGTATGCTCAGCTTGCACGTTTAAAAAGTGGGCCTATGATACGGAAAATACCAGGGCAACTATACGAATACTTATTCGGTAACGAATTGTTTGTTGCACCTGTCTATGAGCGTGACTCGGTGGAAAGACAGTGCCTGTTGCCGTCAGGTAAGTGGGTGAACTTTTGGACAGATGAAACAGTGGATGGTGGCAAACATCTTAGCATCTCTGCGCCAATTGAGCAGATTCCGCTGATGGTCCGTCAAGGTTCAGTTATTCCAATGCGTCCGTATGCCCGGTCTATTGAAAAAGGGACGAACGATACCATAATCCTGCATGTCTATCCGGGAGCAGGTTCTGAGTTTACGTTAATTGAAGATGATGGTAGCAGCAATGACTATCTGAAAGGTGCCTTTTCCAAGACGATCATAAGGTTGTCGACCGATAATGAAAATTTTGTATTGAATATTGCTCCAACGATAGGACAGTATAAAGGTATGTCACTAAAAAGAACCTGGAAAATAATTATTCATGGAATTGGTCAGGTAAATACGATGGCTTGCAATGGTAAGCCTGTCCTTTTTATGCTTGATGGCAAAACGACTGTTTCTACATTTTTTGTGTCGAATAAGCGTGAACGGGAAAGGATCAGAGTAACTTATAAATAATCAGACCTGTTCCTTTTGGAAAAAGCGGACGGTTTTTTGATTTTGCTTGATGGCTGCTGCCGGAAAAAAACTTTACAAATTTGTAACAAAAAATGCTGATTAAAATCGAAAAGTATGATTCGATTCAGTTATTTTTGTGCGACAATCTTTGCAAGACATCGAACCCATGAATTCCATATCCTCAGCTTCGTATGCTGACACCAAACAACATTATGAAATCCTTGACGGATTGCGTGGTGTGGCAGCCGTGTTGGTCGTTCTGTTTCATATTCTGGAAACGTTTACCGGCGGTAACAACATAAAGCAACTCATCAACCACGGGTATATGGCTGTGGATTTCTTTTTTGTCCTTTCCGGATTTGTGATCGGTTATGCCTATGATGACCGTTGGGGCAAATTAACCCTGAAGGGCTTTTTCAAACGGCGGCTTATCCGGCTTCATCCGATGATCATTGCCGGTATGCTGATCGGTGCCATCACCTACTATTTTCAGGGCTGTAGCGATTTTTCGATCATTAGCAGCGTACCGGTCTGGCGATTATTGCTCATTATGTTGATCGGTTTTACTTTAATTCCGGTACCTCCATCTATGGATATCAGAGGCTGGACAGAGATGCATCCGTTGGATGGTCCGGCATGGTCTCTTTTTTTTGAATACATTGCCAATATACTGTATGCTCTGTTTATCAGGAAGTTTTCAAAAAAAATCCTAGCCTTTTTTGTCTTCCTGTTTGGGTGTGCGCTCATCCAGCTGGCGGTCACTCGTGGAGACGTGATTGGCGGTTGGGCTATTGAGCCAACCCAACTTCGTATCGGATTGACCCGGTTATTGTATCCCTTTTTTGCCGGATTATTACTTTCACGCATTTGTAAACCCGGACGTATTCCGCATGCCTTTCTGTGGTGCAGTCTGTTGTTGGTTATTGTGCTTTCGATTCCAAGGATCGGAGGTACAGAGCATCTATGGATGAATGGATTGTATGTTGCCCTGTGCATCATTTTCGTGTTTCCGCTTATTGTGTACGTTGGGGCCAGCGGACAAGTGAAGGGCCGCTATTCCTCAAAGGTGTGCAAGTTCCTTGGTGACATTTCCTATCCGATCTATATTACGCATTACCCATTGATATACCTGTTTGTGGCCTGGGTATCGAACAACCACATAACCTTGTCGCAATCGTTACCTGTTGCGTTTCTTGTATTGATTTCAGCCATTGCTTTAGCCTATGGCTGTGTAAAATTATATGATGAACCGGTGAGAAGGTGGCTGACGAGTAAGCTTATGAGAGGCCGTATGAACTAATTAAATTGGCTTATCAAAAAGTCGTTTGATTTTCAATAAATCTTCTTTCGTTTTCTTTCGAATATTTTCTTGTATCTTCGTTTCATTTTGTATATGTTTGCGAACGAAACCAAACAAAAACGAACGATGGCATGATTGAAACGAATCCGGATGAGGTAAAGCAACTGAAATTACGTGCCGAAGAAATCCGTAAACGGCTGGTGGAAATTGTTTATATGTCCAAATCGGGCCACATCGGAGGGTCGCTCTCTTCTGTCGATGTGGAAACGGCTCTGTACTTTCACGTGATGAACATCAATCCGGATGATCCGGTGAAACCCGGCCGGGACCGGTTTATTCTGAGTAAAGGCCATAGTGTGGAAGCTTATTATTCAGTCTTGGCCTCCAGAGGGTTCATCTCTCAGGAAATGCTGGATACTTATGGCCATTTCGGAACCAAACTGGCCGGACATCCAACGAAAAAAATCCCTGGTATCGAACTGAATAGCGGCGCCTTGGGACACGGCCTTTCGGTGGGCGTCGGTATGGCACTGGCCGCGAAAATGGATCAGCAATCGTTCCGTACATTCGTTCTGATGGGGGACGGAGAGCAGGGCGAAGGTTCCATATATGAAGCAGCCATGTCGGCCAGCCATTACAAACTGGGAAGCCTGGTAGCCATTATTGACCGGAACACGCTGCAGATATCGGGCAAGACGGAAGACGTGATGGCGCTTGAACCGTTACGGGAACGCTGGGAAGCGTTTGGCTGGAACGTATTCGACGTGGATGGTAATGATATGGAAAATCTGGTAACCCTGTTCGACAGCTTCGATTATCAGGATAAAAAGCCCAAACTCATTCTCGCCCATACCATTAAGGGTAAAGGTGTCTCATCCATGGAAGATCAGGCTAAATGGCACCATGGCGTGCCCAATCAGGAACTATACAATCAAGCTCTGGTTGAAATTAATCAACGAATCAATGAACTGAAGCAATGAGTGCAACTGACACTAATACGATACCGTGCCGGAAGATGATTACCGACACGTTGCTCGAACAGGCGAAACAAGACCGTGATGTAGTGGTGGTAACCACTGATGCCAGGGGCTCCGTCACACTGGACGATTTTTTTAAACAGCTTCCGGAGCAATGTGTGGAACTTGGCATTGCCGAACAAAACGCTGTCGGAGTGGCTGCCGGTCTGGCTTCAGCCGGAAAGAAACCGTTTGTCTGCGGTCCGGCTTGTTTTTATGTGGCCCGTAGCCTGGAACAGGTGAAAATTGATGTTGCCTATTCGAACAATCCTGTCAAAATCCTGGGGGTGAGCGGAGGGGTGAGTTATGGCGCGCTGGGATTTTCCCATCATAGCCTGCACGACATAGCCGTGCTCAGGACGTTTCCCAATATGCAAATTGTGCTGCCATGCGACATCTATCAATCACACCGGTTAGCTGAGATACTCGTGAATTACCCGCATCCGGTCTATGTTCGCGTGGGACGCAATGCTGTTCCCAATGTCTACGAAAACTTCGATTGCCCGTTTGAGATCGGTAAGGCCAATCTCTTGATGGACGGGAATGACCTGACCTTGATCGGAACCGGAGAAACGGTCTACCAATGCCAGTGTGCCGGAGAACAGTTAAGAGCAAAAGGTATTCGGGCACGCGTACTTGATATGCATACCCTTAAACCGTTCGATAAGGAGGCAGTGTTGAAAGCGGCGAAAGAGACTGCCGGCATTATTACAGTGGAAGAACACAGCATTTATGGTGGTCTCGGAAGTGCTACGGCTGAAGTTGTGGTACAAGAATGCCTGGTACCGATGCGGATACTGGGCATTCCGGACGAATATGCTGTACACGGTAAGTCACCGGAGATCTTTCACTATTATAAGATGGATGCGGAAGGCATTGTCGCGACAGCCCTGGACTTTTTGAACTAACTTTTTTACCATGAAATACACACTTGCCATAGATCAGAGTACATCTGCCACAAAAGTCCTGCTTTTTGATGAGCAGGCCAGGCTGGTGGCGCGTGCGTCCGTCGATCACCGGCAATTCTATCCAACGCCTGGTTGGGTGGAACATGATGCCGAGGAAATTTTACGTAATACGTATCAGGCGGCGTCCGAAGTGATCGCCAATTCCGGCATTAATCCGGCTGATGTCCTGTCGGTGGCAGTGACCAACCAACGGGAAACGGTTGTTGTGTGGGATAAACGAACCGGAAAACCTGTCTGCCATGCGATAGTCTGGCAATGTAACCGAGGGGCCGGCATCTGCGAAAAGCTCGTGGCAGATGGTCAGGAACCGATGGTGAGAAACAAGACGGGGTTGCTCCTCAATCCGTATTTTTCAGCCAGCGGTATCCAATGGATTCTGGATAATGTGCCTGGTGCCCGTGAAAACGCAGAGGCCGGACAATTACTTTTTGGAACAATGGATACCTGGCTTATCTGGAATTTTACTCAAGGAACCGTACATGCAACCGATTATACCAACGCTTCACGTACGTTGCTGTTCAATATCCATACGCTTAAATTTGATCCCGAACTGCTGAACCTGTTTCATATTCCGTTGAGTATGGCTCCGGAACCTATGCCTTGCGACCGGATTTTCGGTACGACCACGTTGAACGGCTTGTTGCCTGTTACACCGATAGCCGGTGTGTTGGGTGATTCTCACGGTGCGCTGACAGGGCAGATGTGTTTTTCTAAAGGTATGGGCAAAGCTACATACGGTACAGGTTCTTCCATCATGGTGAACATCGGCGAGACACTGCTGCCGGCTCCACACGGATTGGTGACTTCGGTCGGCTTTGCCGCAGCTGGCAAGGTGTATTACGCGTTTGAGGGCAACATTCATTGTACTGGTGCGACCATCAAGTGGATGCAGGATGAGTTGCAACTTATAGGCAGTGCCGCTGAGACAGAGGCATTGGCCACATCGGTCGAGAGTACGGACGGGGTGTACCTCGTACCGGCCTTTGCCGGTTTAGGCGCTCCCTGGTGGGACAGTGAAGCGAAGGCGCTCATTTGTGGCATGAACCGCGGTACGTCAAAGGCCCATTTGGTTCGTGCGGCGCTTGAATCCATCGCTTATCAGGTTAAGGACCTCATTGGGCTGATGGAACGTTCGGGTATAGCCTTACAGGAACTCCGGGTGGATGGTGGTCCGGTTAAAAACAAGTTCCTGATGCAGTTCCAGGCTGACATGCTGCAGGCACGGATCAATCGGAGCCCCATTGAGGAGGCCTCTGCACTTGGTGCTGTGCTGATGAGTGGTTTGGCGTTGGAACACTGGCATTCCCTGGCTGAATTGACAGCTTTGCGGACCAATGATGATGATATCTTGCCACGGATGTCCGGAGAAGAAATGAAGACACTTTATACCGGCTGGGAAAAGGCCGTCCGGTTGGCCTTAGTCAATTAACAAACGATCAACCTTTAAAATCTATATACAATGGCATTCAACAAACAATTGACTTTCGGTATCATCATCGGTACCCGGAATTATTTCAATTCCGCTCTGGCAGCGGATGTCCGCGCCACAGTGCTGGCACAAATCACAGCACAAGGCTACAACTATATCATCCTGGACGAAGCGGAAACTGAAACCGGCAGTATCGAAACCCGTGAAGACGGAAAAAAATGTGCGCGTCTGTTCCGTTCCCACCGTGACGAAATTGACGGTATTATTGTTTCCTTGCCGAACTTCGGTTTTGAAATAGGCATCATTAACTCGATCAGCCTGGCAGACCTGAATGTCCCCATCCTGGTACAAGCCTGTGACGACGAAAACGATAAAGTAACCTTGGACAAACGCCGCGATGCCTTCTGCGGAAAGCTCTCCGTTTGCAACAATTTGTATCAGTACGACATTCCATTTACGGATACGACCTTCCATACCTATTCCATTCATAGTGAAGAATTCAAGAAAGACCTGGATTATTTTGCCAGTGTCTGCCGCGTGGTCAACGGCTTGCGCAACGCGCGCATCGGTGCCATCGGTACCCGTCCGGCCGGTTTCCAGACTTGCCGTGCCAGCGAAAAACTACTTCAGGCCACAGGCATCACTGTCGTTCCGGTCGACTTGTCTGAAATTCTGGCTGCTGCAGGCAAGGTTGATGACCATGCCGCTAACCTGAAAGCCCGGATCGACGAAATTAAAACGTATGCCCGTGTGCCGAAGGCCTTCGAGGAAAGACTCGTCACTCAGGCTAAATTCGGGCTGGCCATTGATGATTGGGTAGCTGAAAATGAAATTGATGCGACAGCTGTCCAATGCTGGGATTCTCTGGAGAAAAACTATGGCTGTGCCGCTTGCGTCAGCATGAGTATGATGAGCGAAAAGCTGATGCCGAGTGCCTGCGAAGTCGATGTCGCCGGAGCTGTTTCCATGTACACGCTGATGCTGGCTTCCGGGCAACCTTCAGCCTTGCTGGACTGGAACAACAATTTTGCTGAAGAACGCAACAAATGTGTGTGCACCCATTGCGGCAATTTTGCCAAGAGTTTTACCAAAAACGACCTGGAACTTGGTACACTCGGTGTACTTGGAAATGTACTGGGCCGTGTGAATACCTTTGGTGCCGTAAAAGGTAAAGTGACGGCCGGACCATTTACGTACTTCCGTATTTCCACTGACGACAACCTGGGTATCATTAAATCGTATCTGGGAGAAGGCCAGTTTACCAATGACCCCTATCCGATGGATGGTGGTATTGCCGTTTCTGAAGTGGAAAATCTTCAAGGATTGCTCAAGTATATGTGTAAAAACGGATTTGAACATCATGTAGGTATGGTTCGCGGTAATGTCGCCGACATCATCGAAGAAGCCATCGACAGCTATCTGGGCTGGAATCTGTATCGCCATTCATAAACCTGTTATCCACGAAAAATTATGATACTGATTCAAAATTACGGCATCGCCATCCTGTGCTGTTTCATTACGATGATTTGCTGGGGCTCCTGGGCCAATACCCAAAAACTGGCAGCCAAAAGCTGGCGCTATGAACTGTTTTATTTCGATTTTGTCATCGGACTTTTACTGACGGCCATTGTCGCCGCGTTTACAGTCGGCAGTATCGGGGAAACAGGTCGTCATTTCATACAAGATCTTGGTCAGGCTGACGGAACCAGCATTATGTACGCCCTTGTTGGAGGCATTGTCTGGAATCTCGGTACGTTCCTGCTGGTGGCTGCCATGGCTGTGGCCGGCATGGCTGTAGGCTTTCCGGTAGGAGGCGGTTTAGCCTGGGTGCTTGGCATTGTTGTCAATTATCTGCTGGTGGTACTTGACAAGGGAACTTTCAACGGAAATCCGGTTATGCTGTTTGTTGGTGTCGCGGCGATCGTGGCTGCCATCATTTTCTGTACATCGGCTTACCGCCGTCAGGAAAAGGCCAAAGGTGCGCTTAAATCGACTAAAACCGGTCTTCTGCTGGCACTATGTGCAGGTATTACCATCGCATTTTTCTATGGACTGGTCGTGAAATCTCTTGACCATCAATTTGTGGCTGGAGGTTCAGGCACGCTGACACCCTTTACGGGAGTCTTTCTGTTTGCTATCGGCGCTGTCATCAGCACACCTATCTTTAACCTGTATGCCATGAAGCATCCTGTACAAGGGATCCCCGTAGTTTTTAGCGACTATTTTAAAGGAAGCCTCGGTACCCATTTGACTGGTGTGCTGGGCGGTATCATCTGGATGATCGGTATGGAACTGAGCTTTATGGCTGCCGGTGCGGCCAATCCGGCCATATCGTATGCTCTCAGCAATGCGGCCCCGGTAGTGGCGATGATCTGGGGCGTTCTGATCTGGAAAGAATTCCGGGACGCACCCAAGGGAACCAATGCCCGTCTGGCTATTATGTTCGGATTGTTTATCCTTGGACTTGTTTTAATTACGCTATCATCTAACTGATCATGAAACAACCACTTCGTATTGGCTTGGTGATGAAATCACGGCAGGCGGATTTTTTCCGGGAAATGGAAAAAGGAGCCTGTTTGTTTGCCGAGGCAAACAATACGTTTCAATTGTTTACAACAGGGACATCCAATCAAACGGAAATCGATCTTCAAATCAAGTTGATCGAAGGTATGATTTCCGATGGAATGGATGCCATCGTGGTGGTACCTATCGATTCAACAGCGCTTGTCCCTGTGGTAGTTAAAGCTGTTCGCGCCGGCATCAAAGTGATAAACATCGACATCCGTCTGGACGAAACATTGCTGGCTGAGAATGGTGTTGAGCTCGCATACGTCGGACCTGACAACGAGACGGCTGCTAAAGCCGTGGGCGATATACTGGCCAGTCAGTTGAATCCTGGAGACGGCATCATACTGATCGATGGGTTGCGTGTGGCTGAAAATGCGCAACAGCGGCACAACGGTTTTATTAAATCCATGGATCAAGCCGGGCTCAGGTTGTTGGGCTGTGATGCGGCCGATTGGGAGACTGAAAAGGCGGAGATCGTCTTTCGCCGTCTGTTTGCCCATAATCCTGATGTGGATGGGATTTTGTGCTGTAATGATGCCATGGCGTTGGGTGTGATCAGGGTATTGGCCGAAAGGCAGCTGACCGGTATCATTCCTGTCGTAGGGTTTGATAACGATTTTTCCATGCGGGAACACCTTAAATCAGGGGCTTTGTTGGCTACGGTCGATGCCTATGGTTCCCAGATGGCTGTGCAAGGAATCAAATATGCCCTGAAAGTGCTGGACGGCATGGAAAATAAGGGCACCTTCAACACACCGTTTACTTTAATTCGGGGAAACTAAGAAATTCAACCTATCTTTGCATCCATGTTACCCAATCAACGTCGCGAAAAAATTCTGGAACTGATCAGAGAGGATGGGCACGCCAAAGTGCTTGATCTGAGCCGCATTTTTAAAGTCACTGAAGTTACTATCCGCCAGGATCTTGACCAGCTGGAAAAGGACGATTATGTCGTGCGTGAGCATGGTGGTGCTTATTTGAAAGACATCGATTTGAATGTCCGGAATTTTAGTTTGCAAAATCAGGAAAAGCATCATGCGGAAAAAATGATGATAGCCAGAAAGGCTGTCGAGTTTATCGAAGAGGGCGACATGATCATTCTGGATTCAGGTTCCACAACAACTGAAATTGCCAAATTGCTGGTCGGTTACCGCAATTTGACCGTCATAACCAATGCGCTCAATATTGCGTTGATATTGGGTGCACAAGCCGGCATCAACGTGATTGTCACCGGTGGGGAGTTTAAAGCACCAACACTGTCTCTTACTGGGCAAAAAGCCGCTGATTTCTTTCACAACCTTCATGTTGACAAGTTGTTTCTGGCTACGGCCGGCCTGGCACTGAAATCTGGATTGACTTATCCGGGCATCAGTGATATTTGTGTCAAACGGGCCATGATCGAATCGGCCAGTATGACATATTTGGTGGCAGATTCTTCCAAAATCGGTAAAAATTCGTTTGCCAGTTTGGGGGCGCTTTCACTCATCAATTATTTGATCACCGATTCTGGCATTCGCAATGAGGACATCGAGTGGCTGAAAAGTTATGAAGTGGGGTTCATTTTGGCGGAATAGGTCGCTTGCTAGAATAGCTGATCGTTTTTATAAGAAGTGCTCTTTTCCTTGAAAAGATCAGATTTATACCGGAGATCCGGAAAACTGGCAAGACAGGCAACAGTCTGATCACATCAGGATCTATAGATCTGGTTTCAGTAAACAATACGAATCATGTCTTCAAAAAGTAAATTAAAGGTCTCAGACCGTTTTTTAACACTATGGATTTTCCTTGCTATGATTGCAGGGGTGTTTATGGGCTGGCAAAGCCCGGATATTGCCGATTTCTGGAACAGAATGTCGGTTGGAACAACGAATTTGCCAATAGCCATCGGACTCATACTCATGATGTATCCGCCACTGGCCAAAGTGAACTATGAAGAGCTGGTAGATGTCTTTAAGCAAAGAAAGATTCTGGGACTATCGTTGGTTCAGAACTGGTTTATCGGCCCGGTACTGATGTTTCTACTGGCAATTATTTTCCTGAGGTTCAATTTGGATTATATGTACGGCCTGATACTGATCGGCCTGGCTCGCTGTATAGCCATGGTGATTGTCTGGAACGATCTGGCACATGGCGATAGGCAGTATGCTGCCGGATTGGTGGCATTTAATGCGATTTTCCAAGTGTTGTTTTTTGCTTTTTATGCCTGGTTTTTCATTGCAATCTTGCCTGGTTGGTTTGGTCTGCCGGTCAACGAAGCTGTTGCCAGCATAACGATTGGCCAGATAGCCAAAAGTGTCCTGATTTATCTTGGAATACCTTTTGCCGCTGGCTTTTTGAGCCGGTTTATCCTGCTGCACATAAAAGGCAAAACCTGGTATGAAACGAAATTTGTTCCAAAAATCAGTCCATTGACATTAATCGCATTGCTATTCACTATTGTTGTCATGTTTTCCCTGAAAGGAGCCTATATTATCAAACTTCCGGTTGATGTGCTGCGAATAGCCCTTCCTCTTATCATCTATTTTCTGATCATGTTTTTGGTTTCGTTCTTGATGAGTAAAAAAGCTGGTGCCAATTATGAGCAATCCGCAACCTTATCTTTCACGGCTGCCAGCAACAACTTTGAGTTGGCTATTGCCGTCGCTGTCGCTGTATTCGGCATCAATTCAGGAGAAGCATTTACGGCTGTCATTGGACCTTTGGTGGAAGTTCCGGTTATGATTGGCCTGGTCAATGTCGCTTTTTGGTTAAAGAAAAAGCTGTTTGCAAATGAGCCCGAAACGGAGAAAAAAAATTGATTTGCCATTTTATACTGATTATTTATCCAACTTTTATACCTCTCAAAGGACATTGGATCTAAGAAAACTAGTCGAAAAAATATAATCATGAACGGAAAAATTGCTGTAATAGGAGGAGGACTTTCAGGACTAACTGTGGCTAATTTGTTGAAAAATAGATATGAGGTAACTGTCTATGAAAAAGAATCACGTCCCGGAGGACTGATAAGATGTGAACGTGTGAACGGACAGTTGTATCATCTTTGCGGAGGGCACGTGTTTAACTCAAAAAGACAAGATGTCTTGGATTGGTTCTGGAATTTATTTAACCGGGATGAAGAATTTTTAAAAGTCAACAGGAATGCTGTCGTCTGCATGAGCAATGGAAAAATAATTCCCTATCCTATAGAAAATCACGCCTATCTTTTTGATGAAGAAATGAAGAAAAATTTCATTAAAGATTTGGTTGATTTGGCAAGTAAACCTAGTATTGAGCCTTCTAATTTTGAAGAATTTTTGCTGAATCGTTTTGGAAAAACACTATACAAGGAATATTTCAATCCCTATAATAAAAAAATTTGGAAATCGGATTTACGAAAGATACCTATGGATTGGTTGGACGGAAAATTGCCAATGCCAAGTATAGAAGAAATAATATATAATAATATTAATCGAATTGAAGAAAAAAAATTTGTTCATAGTACATTTTGGTATGAAAAATTTAATGGATCGCAATTTATTGTCGATCGATTAAGCCAAGGATTAAACATTATATGTGATAATCCTGTTAATCTAATTGAAAAGAGCGGTGAAAACTGGATCATAAATAATCAGAAATTCAGGTATATTATTTTTTGCGGTATTATTAAAGATTTGCCGAAAATGCTTAAGGGATTAGATATTTCAGCCTATGAAAATCAATTAAACAATCTTGATTACCATGGTACTACCTCTGTGTTATGTGAAATAAATAAAAACCCGTATAGTTGGATGTATTTGCCAAGTGAAACATTTAAATCACACAGAATTATATGTACCGGCAATTTCTCAGAAAGTAATAATGCAGATGGTAAAATGACTGCAACAATTGAATTTACTGACTATATTTCCAAGGAAGAAATTCTACTAAATCTGGAGAAAATGCCATTGTCTCCTCTATACATTAAACACCATTATAATCAATATACATACCCAATACAAGATGCATCAACCAGAATGATGATTGGAGCATTAAAAAAAGAGCTATCGAAGTCTGGTTTTTATCTGTCAGGAAGATTTGCAGATTGGGAATATTATAATATGGATGTCGCTATCGGAGCGGCTATGGATTTATGTAAAACCCTCTAAATATAAAGGGAAAGCTGTGTTTATTCTTACGGCAGTAACATCCTTTGTTTATAAGCCGCACGCGATCTGGTGGTGTTAGCAAAAGGACATTTTATTTTTTTCGATTCCAGACAAATTTTAATTTTATTGTCTTTGTCCTGCAGGCTTCAACACATTTGCCACAATTAATACATTCGGCATTTGTTATCAGCCCATTATTGTTTTTAATATACTCGACTATCGGAATACCTACGAGACATTCCTTTTCACATCTTCCACATAACGTACAGCTTTTAGTATCAGCAACAGGAATAAGTCGTGTATACGTTGCACCTGCCGAGCATAAAACACCCATCATACAAAGATTCTTGCAAGCCCATCTTTTATCAAAGAAGAGCCCCATTATAAAAGCAAATGAGATATCACTTAACCAAACAATTTTATAGTGATCATTGAAACTTAATTTTAGGAAGTTGGGCTCGATAGCAAACCCATGCGTGAGGCCATTCTCTTTATTAATAAAATAAAAGTAAAAGGCCGATAAAAAGAATGGAATGAGTATCAATAATCTTGTCCACAATTTCGGCGTATTCCATTTTGTTTTGCGTAGCGAGTATTTTCCGGAGAAATCTGTGACAGTTCCCATAAAACAAAACCAGCCACACCCTATTCGGCCAAATAATGGTGAGATTAGAACAAACACCATCCAAATAATCAGCACAGATGTAATTACTCCCCAATAAATGGAATGCCATATAAATCCAAGGGCAAAGAACTGGAAACAAACTGGGGTTAGAAGTAAGAATATGACTCTAGAAAAAAAGTTCAGGTGGTATATCTTTTGCATGTGCCTTATGTATATTCTAGAGAGTGCAAGCCACTTGTGCGCGCGTGTCACTAGGTACAACTTCATATTCGAGCTCCTGTTTATTAGCAGCAACTATTTTGGTATAATCACTGTTCCGGCAACATCCGGTATTGGAACATACGTAATGTTATTCTCTTTACAAAATTTCAAAACGGCCTGCTTGGCTCCTTTATAATCATTATTATTAAAATCATGAACAAAAATATATCCCCCTTTCTCCAATAATGGATAAAAAAAACTTAGCCCTTCGTATATTGGAGCAAACAGATCCGCATCAATGCTTACAAAGCAAAAAGAATCGGAAATGCCAAAAGCCGTTTCAGGGAAAAAACCTTTTTTAATTATGCAATTATCAGGGTGTGGCATATTTTTCATTACAAAATCCACACATGTGTCTGAAAAATCCTGACTGCCAATAGAAAATTTATTTTCTTGATCTAGTTGAATATCTTTGGCATCAAATCCTTCAAAAGTATCAAATAAATAGATTTTTCTTTTAGAAAATAAATAATTTATTTGTCTTGAAAAATCTCCTTTATATACACCAAGTTCTGCGGTGCTTCCACTCACGTTGTTTGCTGTAATTTCTTCATGGCAAAGTGATAACGCCGAGTATCTTACATAGTCAAAACGATTAGGCAAAGCCTTAAGTTTATTCCTAATTATACAAGCGACCTAATTAAATAAACGCGTTTCCTAGATAAAACAGAAGAAATAATTCTAAAAATAGATCTTTTAAGGTTCATTATTTTTATTATTAATGTAGATAAAAGTAAAAATATACTTATTGCTTGATTATAAGATCGGATTCCATTTCTTTTGGTTTACAAATTGAAAAAAAATCAAAAGTGCGCTTACTATAATGTTGCATAACACATGGAGAATTTTTTTGTTTATACCATATACAAAGTGTGAATGAAAGATTAATCATCAAAGATATAAATATTTTATTACTCTCATCCAAATAATAATATAAATCTTCTGATTGCTCATTTTTAGGCTGTTCGCTTGGAGTGTATGGAAAGCGGCGCGCAAAACATGGGTTGATATGGCACTAAAATACTTGCCGCATGCTCCACTTTAGGCTATATAGCCGATTTTGATGCCCAATTTTACTGCATTTTTGATGCCTGGTATTAGCTGATGGCAAAACAATAACGCGCTGTCTCCACCAAATGGTAAAAAAGGGCGCGCCCATATGCAACCTGTTTGAACAGACTTCTGGGTGATGACAATAGATTTACGGCATGCCCTGTCAGGGACTTTCTGATCTTTTCCCTGGAAATGGCTGTTGGTACCTGTGAGAAAAGTTGGCAGGATTTGGCTAGCTAACGTGTGTGTTTTTTTAAGGGTGCTATTGCCTTGACGTTTTGAGGCTTATTTGTTGACGAATGGTTTCCATTACAGAAAAAAATTACAATCGCTTGCTTTGCTCGATCAACGATTGTATTTTTGCGGTTAACTATTGTGAGATTGAACGTTTATAGATTGGTAATGGGTTAGTGTAAGAAGCTAAATGTCTGTTTCAGTATTCGTTTACATAAAATAAGGAAATAAACCATTAATAAGTATCCAGCCATGGCAAGAGTTAGAATATCCCCCAAAAAGCACAGCAGGCTTTATTGAAGCTGTGTTGTGATGGCTGCATGTCTAGGCTTTAAATAAACGGAGGTCCCTGAAAATCCGTATAATTGAGTAGGGAGTGTGAGCCGAAAAACTTGAGAGTAGGCAAAACGTAATCTAATAAATATCATGAAAAAATGTTTATTGAATTTGTCACTTACCTTGGTCCTTGCCTTTGCAATGACTTCTTGTTACACGTTTACAGCTACAGTAGGTAATGGTCCTCAAACGGGTACCAAAATCGTTGCCCATAATCATTACGTTATAAATGGGTTGGCTCCTATTTCAACTGCCAATACGAAAGAGTTGGTTGGTGATGCCAAGGATTACTCCATTACGATAAGCCATTCATTTGTTGATGGTTTTCTTGCTTGGTTGACAGGAAGCATATATACTCCAACGACGGTAACAATAACAAAGTAAACACCCATCAAACCATGGCAAGTTCCTTTAAGAATCTTGCCATGGTTATAAGTTGCGTTTCATGAGATACCTATTGTTAATCATAGCTGTTGCGTTGATCTTATACCCGATCTACGCCATTATTGAGTGCCTGAAAGGTATTGGCACATTGTCGAACTATGGAGTAGGGGTATTGGCTGGTGGGGTTGTGCTTTTACTTGCTGGGATAGCCATCCTGACGTTTACTCTAAAATCTTTTAAACAAAAAAAACATGATTAATTCTGCTCGCATTGTCAGTTTACTACTTGTCGCCACTATTCTATTTGCCGGTTGTTCAAGCACGACGCTGATTCAATCAACTCCTAGTAAAGCAAAATTGTATCTTGATGGTGAATACGTAGGAGAGACACCTTATTATCACCGTGACACAAAAATTGTAGGAAGTTCAATGATGGTTAAACTTGAAAAAGAGGGCTTCAAACCCATCGTGACAACCATTACAAAGGACGAAGAAGTTGATGTACCCGCCGTTATCGGTGGCCTTTTTTTTGCCGTACCATTTTTATGGACGATGAAATATCAGCCGGTACATAGCTATGAGTTGCAGGCTCTTGATGCGGCTTCCGTTACTGAACCTCAAAAAGTTCAAGGTATACAGAAGTCGAAAGTCGATAGCCTTCGTGATTTAAAAAAGCTTCTTGATGACAAGATCATTACTCAAGATGAGTTTGAGAAAGAAAAGACGAAAATTCTTAACAGGGAGGATTAACGATCGTACATACATAAAATAAATAGTGCCGCCATGCAGTCATAGCTAGGCGGTGACTATGAAAAGATCGTAAAGCAGACAGGACGTGAGGGAGGCATCCATTTCTGTGCTTAAAAAAAAGACAGTCAATTGGACAACCTCCCGATTTTTTATTACTTTTGCCTTCGCATTTGGTGGATTGAATCCGTTGGAGGAGATCCTAAGAGGGAATCCGGTGGGGTTTGACGTTAGTTGAACGAATCCGGAGCTGTACCCGCAGCTGTAAGTCCTGGAATAATGTTTCTGAAACAACTGTTAGCCACTGCCCCTGAGCGGGTGGGAAGGCATCAGAAACAAGGACGAGCCAGAAAACCTGCCAGTGCGTTGTATTAACCTGAGCTTCGGGATGAAAGGTTCAAGGGGACGACATGGTAGCTATCATTGCGTTTGTTTGTATTTATTCCGAAGCCCTTAATTCAATGTTGAATGAAGGCATTCGTCCGTCGGATAACCTCGCCTAGCTGCTGCTTGCGGGATTGTGTCCTGTTTTTATTGTGCTTTTTGGCAAGCATTGCCGCCATAACAGGTGCTCCCGTAAAGCGCATCGTATCATTAGCTCCCTCCCTGACCAGAAATCTCATCGACATGGGAGCCGAAGGTGATCTGGTAGGCTGTACCAGCTATTGTCAGACCAATCACTCGAAAGCCATTGTGGCCTCCGCCGTTACCGTCAATGTAGAAAAGGTCATTGCATTAAAACCGGACCTTGTGGTCACAACTGCTCTGACAAACGGTCAGACGCTGGCTACTCTCCGCAAATTCAGGCTGAATGTTGTTGTCTACCCAAAAGTTTGTTCTTTTGAAGATATCTGTTCACAGTTTATCGATTTAGGACGCCGGGCTGGCAGAAGTGCTAGGGCGATGGCTGTTATTCAACAAACCAGACAACAAGTGGACAAGCTTAAGGGCCAGCAGCACAAGCCTCTCAAGCTATTTTTCCAGATTGGATCCGATCCTCTGTTTGCCGTCATTCCGAATACGTATATGAATGATTTGATCCGCTTTGCCGGCGGCAGGAACATTGCAGCCGATTTGAAACGAGGCAGTATTACCCGTGAGACGGTACTGAAACGTGATCCGGATGTTATATTCATTGCTACGATGGGCGTGGTTGGAGTGACAGAGAAAAAGCAATGGGAGTCGATTAAAGCGCTGAGTGCCGTCAAGCACAAACGTGTATTTCTGATCGATGCCTATACTGCCTGCATGCCGTGTCCGGTTTGTTTTGTTCAGACATTGCAGACAATGACCCGATTGATCAGACAGTCATGAAACAGAGGTATCTACATTGGACGATGTTGCTGGTTGTGCTGATCCTGTTGCTGATCGTAGCGGCACTTTGGTCACTGACAACCGGCGAAATCCATATTTCTCTCGGGCACCTGGCCGACGTGTTCAGCCAATCCGACAGCCTGGAAAAGGCGATTCTTACACAAATCAGAATCCCGAGGCTAGTGTTGGCATTCTCCATTGGAGGAACGTTGAGCCTTGTCGGTGCCATTTTGCAAGGCGTTTTTCGCAATCCGCTGGTGGAACCGTATACGCTGGGCATTTCCGGCGGGGCTTCGCTGGGCGTAGCCATCGTGATTGTTTTGGGTACCGGTCTGATGGGACATTTGCTGACGCTGCCGATCGCCGGATTTGCCGGGTCACTGGTGACGATTTTGCTGGTGTATTTTCTGGGCATGCGCAGAGGTACCGGCAACGTGAATCGTATGCTGTTGATCGGGGTCATGATCAGTTTTATCAGTTCTTCCGCGTTAATGCTACTTATGTCGGTCGGCACAACGGAAGATATGCACACTATTGTTTTCTGGACGATGGGGTCTCTGGATGAGCCCAATCTGCAACTAATCAGGCTGGTCTTTTGGACCAGCTTGATTGGCCTGTTGGTGACCAACTTGTTTGCCCCGCAGCTCAATGCCTTGCGGTTGGGGGAGACCAAGGCTATGCACCTCGGTGTTAACGCCCCGCTGGTGATCCGGCTGATGTTTCTGATCACGTCCTTGCTGACTGGTATTTGCGTGGCGGTTGGTGGCGTTATCGGGTTTGTCGGACTGGTCATTCCACATATGATCAGGCAGGTGGCCGGATCGGACTTTAGGATTCTGCTTACCGGTTCTTTTCTGGGGGGCGCCTTG